>DASQTE010000086.1:0-7165 GCA_035642035.1 Blastococcus sp. | reverse complement strand
CTTCGACGACGGACCGGAGCCGGGCGGCACCGACCGGGTGCTGACCGCGCTCGCCGACGCCGGCGCGACCGCGACCTTCTTCGTGCTGCTCACCCGGGTGCGCACGTACCCGACGCTGCTGGACGAGGTCGTCGCCGCGGGGCACGAGATCGCCCTGCACGGCGTCGACCACCGCGCCCTGCCCACGCTGCACCCCGCCGAGGTCGCCCGCCTGGTGCGCGACGGCCGGGCCGAGCTGGAGGACGCGACCGGTGTGCCGGTCCGCTGGTTCCGGCCGCCGTACGGCCGCCAGACGATGCGCAACTGGCGCGCCGTCACGGCCGCCGGGCTGCTGCCCGTGCTGTGGGGTCCGACCACCTGGGACTGGAAGGACGTCTCGCCCGAGGAGCGCGTCGCGAAGGCGATGACCGGCGTCGTCCCCGGGGCGATCGTGCTGGCCCACGACGGTTTCGCCGGACCCGAGGACGGGGCCTGCGACGGTCCGCCGCCCCAGCTGGACCGGGGCGAGCTCATCTCCTCGGTCCTGCAGGGCTACGGCGAGCGCGGGCTCTCGGCCCTCTCGCTCGGGGACGCGCTGGGCACCGGGTCCCTGGTGCGCGAGACCTGGTTCCACGCCTGACCCAGCGGTAGGTCAGCCGGTCGGCCGTCCCGGTGGTGCACGTGCGCTGCGGTCAGCGGCCGATCATCCGGCGGCCCCAGGACAGGACCACCTCGACGTCGGCCCGGACGGCGGGGACGAGCGTCGTCACCAGGTAGGCGGCCACCCCGGCCGCGAGACCGGCGGCCAGCTGCCCGGGCGCCGGCCAGGCGGCCGTCAGCTGGGTGACTGCGAAGCAGGCGCCGCCGGCCATGGCGGCGCAGGCGGTGATCCGGAGGGCGCCGAGCAGCAGCGCGCGCACCGGGATCTCGGTGATCCGGGAGAGCCACCACAGCGACAGCGGCCACTCGAGCAAGGCCGCGGCCGCGTAGCCCGTCGCGACGCCGACCACGCCGAAGCCGGCGCCCACGGCGATGCACGCGGCCTTGAGGGCGAGCGTCACCATCGTGTAGCGCAGCAGCGCGCCGGACAGGCCGCGGGACAGGTAGACCCAGAAGCCGACGAAGGACAGGGTCTGGGCGCTGCCGGCCACGGCCAGCAGGGCCAGCACCGGCGCCACGGCCGCCCAGCGGTCGCCGAGGAAGATCTCCACGACCGGGCCGGCCGCACCGGCGGCCAGTGCCAGCGCGGTCACGATCGGGATGCCCAGCGCCAGCTGCCCGCTGCGCAGGTAGTCCCCGAAGCGGACCGGGTCGGACTGCAGGCGGGACAGGACCGGGACGGCGACCGTCGTGGCGGGGGTGCGGAGCTGGTTGAGCGGGGTCATGAGCAACTGGAAGCCACGGCTGTAGATGCCGAGCGCCGTCGGCCCCGCCCACAGGCCCAGCGCCATCGTGTCCAGGTTGTTGCCGACGTAGTAGACGATGTGCGTCCCGGTGAGGCCGCCGCCGAAGCGGAGGAAGGGCATGAGCCCGACGCCCCGGCGGGGGCGGCCCGGCACCCAGCGGGCCAGCAGCACGACCGCGAGCAGGCTGACGCTGCCCACCGTGAGCTGCTGCGCCACCAGCGCCCAGTAGCCGGCGCCCGCGAGCGCGGAGGCCACCGCGACGACCAGCGCCGCCAGCTGGGCGGCGAGATCGGCGCCGGCGACGGCGCCGAAGCGCAGATCCCGGCTGAGCCCGGCGCGGTACTGCGCCGCCAGGCCGTTGAGCACGAACGTGAGCGCCAGCGCGCGGGTCACCGGTACGAGCTCGGGCTGCCCGAACACGTCGGCGATCACGCCGGCACCGGCCGCCACGACGGCGGCCAGGACCAGCCCGGCGGCCGTGCTGACCCAGAAGAGCCCGTCCCGCTGGCGCGTGGTGAGTTCCGGTGCCCGGATGGCGGCGGTCGACAGCCCGAGGTCGCGAACCACCTCACCGATGCCGACGACCACCAGGCCGACGGCCATGAGGCCGTAGTCGCGGGGGCTGAGCAGCCGGGCCAGGACGACGACGGACGCCAACTGCAGCAGGATGCGCGTGCCCTGCCCGGCCAGCGTGACGGCGGCGCCGCGCGCCGCGGTGCGCCCGAGACCGCTCGGCGCCTCCGGCGGCGCGGACAGTACCTGCGTCGGGGCGTCGTCCTCAGTGCGCGGCACGGGGTTCTCCGGACGTCGTGGCGGCTGCGGCAGCGATCGGGGTGCGGGCGTACTCGGCGGGCCCGAAGCCGAAGGTGCCGACGACGAGACCGCTGTAGGCGGCGATGGTGGTGACCGCCCGTGCCCTGGCCCCGACGTCCCGGCGGACGACCGCGGCGAGCGCCCCGGTGGCGGCCAGCGAGACGCGGACCGCGGCCTTGGCGAGGACGACGGCACGCGTGCGCCAGCGGGCCAAGGGGCGTCCGGCCAGGCGCACCTCCGTCCGGCTCAGCGAGCTCGCGGACCGGAAGCTGCGGCGCAGCACCCAGCTCCGGGTGAGCCGTTCGGCGGGGACGGACTCGACGGCCACCGCCTCGTCGCACCAGCGGATCTCGCCGCCCCGGTGGACCAGCTCGTGGGTGAAGAAGGTGTCCTCGCCGCCGGTGAGCCCCAGTCGCTCGTCGAACGCCAGGCCGAGACCTCGCACCTGGCGGACGTCCAGCAGGAGGTTGCCGGCGCCGGCCCCGTGGACGAGCGTGCCGGTGGGCAGGGTGCGCCGGTCGAAGGCGCCGCTGCCGAGCACCCAGTCGCTCGCGGGTGCCGTGAAGCGCGCGGGCACCGGCCCGGCGACCGCGGCGCACCCCCAGCGCTGCCACGCCCCGGTGAGCGCGGCCAGCCAGCCGTCGGCGGGGAGCTCGTCGTCGTCGATGAAGACCAGCAGGTCGGCGTCGGCGGCCTCGGCGAGCGCCCGGTTACGCGCCGCCGAGATGCCGGGCCGGGGCTCGTGCACATACCGGACATCCGGTGCACACCGGCGCACGGTCTCCTCGGCGCTCCCCGAGGGGTCGTTGTCGATCACCGTGACCTCGGCCGGCGGCTCGATCGTGCGGGCCTGGGCCACGAGCTCGTCGAGCAGCTGCGGCAGGAGGTCGGTCCGTCGGTAGGTCAGCACCGCGACAACCGTTTTTCCGACCATTGTTCCCCTCAGCGAGCCAAGCGCGTCAAAAAGTCGCGCGACCGTTCTGCGCGGTCCTGGCAGACGGTATTCGCGCAATGCGTGCGAGTGAACTGGGCGCTCATTCCTTCGGGTGAGTGGCAACGAGTGGGAATCGGCTGTGCGCCGATCGTGGGGCACCGTGGACGAGCGGACGCCGGACCCGGTGGGCCGCGCACGCCCGTCGGTCACGACGGCGGCCGAGGCAGGGGGACGCGCGGACGTGGAGGTGCTGGCGTTGAGCGGGGGGAGCCTGGCCGACCTGACGTTGCTCGGCGCCGTGGGCGTGGTGCTCGCCGGCGTCCTGCTCCTGATGGCGCGGATGCCGCGGCTGGCCTTCGCCGGCTGGCTGGTCGTCCTCTGCTTCGTCCCCGTGTGGGTCGGCATCACCTTCGTGGTGGGCCTCGAGGGACACGTCGTGGCCACCGTGGGGCTGCTGCTCAGCGTGCTGCCCGGCCTGGTGCGCGGGAACCTCCTCACGCCCCCGAAGCTGACGTGGGGCGACGCGCTCTTCGCCGCGTTCCTGGTGGTCACCCTCGTCGCGGTCCTGTCGGGACGGGTGACCTTCTCCGCGACGTTCGTCGCATGCGTCCAGTGGGCGGCGGCCTTCCTCGCCGGCCGCCTCGTCGGGTACCGGGTGCGTCTGTCGTGGGTCTACGGCGCGCTCGCGGTCGCTTTCACGGTCGTGGCCGTGCTGGCGTTGGTGGAGTTCGCGGTCGGCTGGAACCCGTTCCTGGGCATCTCCGGTGACTCGTCCTTGCGGGGAACCTGGGGGGTCGTGGAGTTCCGGGGTGGCGGGGGACGCACCGAGGGCGCCTTCGGTCACAGCATCGCGCTGGGGGCCGGCCTCGCGCTCGCCGTTCCCCTCGCCCTGGCGGCCCCGTTCCGCACCGCCGTCCGGCTGCCGATGGTCCTGCTCATGCTGGCCGCGACGGTCGTGACGTTCAGCCGGATCGGCCTGGTCACCGCCGCTCTCGGAGCCGTCCTGGCCGTGCTGTTCCTGGGCAGCGACTTGCCCCGCCGGCTGAGGGTGGCAGTATCCGCCGGCCTGGTGGTCGTCGGCATCGCGTTCGCTCCGCTGGTCTCCGGCGTGTTCGCCGCGGCGGGAAGCGAGGCTGCGAACAGCGCCGGCTACCGACTGCAGTTGCTCGCTCTGTTGCCCGACCTGCAGCCGTTCGGCTGGGCATCGACCGCTTACCAGGTGGCTGGTCAGACGGTGCTCGCCAACGTGCCGACCACCGACGGCCTGCTGCAGACGATCGACAACGCGCTGCTGCTCGTCGGTCTCTCCTATGGCTGGGTGCCCCTGGTCGTGCTGCTGCTCGGCCTGCTCATGGCCGTCCGCTGCCTGGTCTCCGGGCGCGTCACAGCCCCGACGGTCTCCCTCGTCGCGCAGATCCCGGCGTTCGCCACGGTCGCGCTGATCACCCAGTACTCCACCTTCACCTGGTTCGTCGCGGGCCTGGCGGTGTTCAGTCAGTCGGTCGTCACCCGGGAGTCGGACATCCCGACCTGGCCGGGCGACACCCGCACACCCTCGGCAGCCGAGCGCCGGCAGGGCTCACCCGAATTGGTGGACGGCAATACCGGAACGCTTTCCGGAGCCCTACGGTGAATAACGAGAGCTGTGATCCGGCCGATACGGCCGCAATGGGGGGAGAAGCGTGACGCTGCCTGATTTTCTGTCCGTCCTGCGGCGTCGGAAGTGGCTTGTCGCGACCATTTTGCTGCTCTCGCTGGCTGTCGCCGGCGTCGGCAGCGCGATGGCCACGCGGACCTACACGGCGACAGCCGGGCTGTACTTCTCGGTGCGCACCGCTACCGGCGTGGACGACCTGGCCGTGGCCGCGAGCTTCAGCCAGACCCAGCTCGCGTCCTACGCGACCCTGGCGCTCACCCCCGAGGTCCTCGAGCCGGTCGCCACGAGGGTCGACATCGCCGGCGGGGCGAAGGCTCTGGCGGAGCAGGTCTCGGTCACCGCCCTCGACGGCACGGTCCTGCTCGAGCTCTCGGTCACCGACCCCGACGCCGCCCGGTCTGCCGTCCTGGCCAACGCGATCGCCGCCGAGGTCATCACGGTCGTGGAGGAGCTTGCGCCGTCGACGGTGGTCGAGGGGACCGCGGGCGCCGAGTCCGCGGTCGAGGTGACGGTCGTGAGCCCGGCGACCACGCCGACTGCGCCGTCCTCGCCGAACGTGCTGCTGAACCTGGCCGCGGGCGCAGTCCTCGGGCTCGGCCTCGGCGTCCTGGTGGCCCTCGCGCGGGACGCGCTCGACACCCGCGTGCGTGGAGCCGAGGCCGTCGCCCAGCTCACCCGCTCTCCGGTCATCGGCGCCCTGGGCGTCGACCCGAGCAGCAACGGGCGCGTCCTCATGGCGGCGGCGCCCCACAGCTCCCAGGCCGAGGCATTCCGCCAGCTGCGCACCAACCTGCACTTCGTGCAGCTCGACGCCCGCGGCGAGGGCCTCCGGCACGGCGCCATCTCGGTGACCTCCTCACTGGCCGGCGAGGGCAAGTCGACCGTCGCGGTCAACCTGGCGGTCGCGCTGGCCGAGAACAACGGCCGCGTGCTGCTCGTCGACGCCGACCTGCGCCGGCCCACGGTGGCCAAGGTGCTGGGACTCGAGGGCGCCGTCGGCCTGACCACCGTGCTGCTCGGTGAGGCGGAGGTGGAGGACGTCACCCAGACCTGGGGGACGTCGGGACTCCACGTGCTGCCCGCCGGCGCACTGCCGCCCAATCCGACCGACCTGCTCGGCTCGCTGCCGATGCGCCGGCTGCTAGACCAGCTACGGGCGCGGTACGACCACGTGGTCCTCGACGGCGCGCCGCTGCTGCCGGTCGCCGACAGCGCAGTGCTCGCCGGGCTGGTCGACGGCACCCTGCTCGTGGTCAACGGCACGAAGGTCCGCCGCCACCAACTCGCCGAGAGCCTGCAGAACCTCGCCCGGGTGGAGGCGCCGCTCCTCGGCGTCGTCCTCAACCAGGTGGCCCGCGACGAGCGCTCCTACGGCTACTACGCCGCCGAGGAGACGACCGCGACGCCCAGCGCAGCCGCCGCCGACCTGTCGCGCCGCCCCCGGCCGGCTCCCGTCGGGCGCTGAGTCCGCCGTGCCCGGCTCCGTCTTCCGCGTGCTGTTCGTCTGCGAGGGCAACATCTGCCGCTCGCCGTCCGCCGAGCTCCTGCTGCGCAACGGCCTAGGGGCCGACACCGGGGTCGCGGTGGCCAGCGCCGGCCTGGCTGCACGGGTCGGCGAGCCTGTGGACGAGCCGGTGCGTCGTCTGTTGGCAGCGCGCGGGCTCGACGCCGACGTGGTGGCCCAGCAGTTGGTCTCTGACCTGGTCCGGTCGGCCGATGTGGTGCTCACCATGACGGCGGCGCAGCGTGCCGCCGTGGTGTCCCGGGTGCCCGCCGCCGTCCGCCGGACCTTCGTCCTGCGAGAGTTCGCGGCACTGGCCCGGCTGGCCGGTCCTCTCGCCGCGACGGACCCGACCGGCCGGATTGCCGCCCTGGTCGAGGGCGCGGGCCGGACCCGGGCGCTGCGCGGTCCGCTCGGGGACGACGACGTGCCCGACCCCTACCGCCGCGGCGACGAAGCGCACGCCCGGGCGCTCGAGCTGATCAAGGGGGCCGTCGACGACCTGCTGGCAGTGGTCGCACCGACCGCCGTCCACGCTCGATGACCGGCGGCGGCGACCTCGGCCCCGCGCGTTCGGGTGGCCGTGCCTTCGACGTGCCGACTGCGCTCAGCAGCTCCACGGGACCGAGAGGCCCGGCGACGACCGTGCCGACGGGGGGACGAGACATGACTCGGGTGATCGGGTACGCGCCGGGCGCCTACGACTTGTTCCACATCGGGCACCTCAACCTGCTGCGACACGCCCGCGCGCAGTGCGACCATCTGATCGCCGGCGTCGTGAGCGACGAGATGCTCCTTCGCACCAAGGGTCGGGCTCCGGTCGTCCCGCTCGCGGAGCGCATGGAGATCGTCCGCAGCCTCCGGATCGTCGACGA
>DASQTE010000085.1:0-9450 GCA_035642035.1 Blastococcus sp. | reverse complement strand
GGTGCCACTGACCGACTGGTCCTGGGCGGTGTCGGAGGCGACGCGGACCCTTCCGACGGCCGAGTTGGGTGAGGAGGACCCGGCCGGTTCGTCGCACCTGAGGGAGGTCGTCACCGCCTACCACCGTCGCGTCCGGTCGGGCTGCGCGGTCGCCGAGGACGCCGTCGTCGTCTCGGGTTTCCGGCAGGGACTGACCTTCGCCCTCGCGACATTGGCACGGCACGGCATCCAGCGCGTCGCGCTGGAGGATCCCGGCCCCCGCGAGCACGACGTCATCGCCCGCCGCGCGGGCCTGGACGCCGTGCCGGTTCCCGTCGACGACCACGGACTCGACGTGGACTTCCTGCGCGAGACCGGGGCACGGGCGGTGCTGTTGACGCCGGCCCACCAATGCCCGACCGGTGTCGCGCTCGGCCCGTCACGGCGACGCGACCTGGTCGCCTGGGCGGCCGAGGTCGACGGGGTGGTCCTCGAGGACGACTACGACGCCGAGTTCCGGTACGACCGTCAGCCGGTCGGCTCACTGCAGGGCCTCGCCCCTGCCCGCGTGATCGCCCTGGGATCGGTCAGCAAGACGCTCGCACCCGCGATCCGGCTGGGCTGGGTGCTCGCGCCACCGCAGTTCGTGGCGGGGATCGTCGAGGAGCAACGGCTGAGCTCTCGCGGCGCCCCCAGGCTGGACCAGGAGGCGCTGGCGCTGTTCATGGAGTCAGGCCGCTTCGACCGTCACCTGCGCCGCGTGCGGGAGGTCTACCGCGCACGCCGGGACGTGCTGGCAGCGGAGGCCGAACTCGCCTTCGGGCCGGGCCGGCTGCACGGGCTGGAAGCCGGCTGCCACGCGCTGCTGCACCTCCCCGAAGGGACGTCCGAGCGCGCCGTCGTGGCGACCGCGGCGACCATGGGCGTCCGGGTCAACGGACTCGGCCACTACCGGTTCGCGGCCGCGGACGCTGCTCCGCGCCCGCCCGCCCTCGTGCTCGGCTTCGGCAATGTCAGCGAGCGCCAGATCAGCCGGGGCATCCGCATACTCGCCGAGGCCGTTCGACACCAGGACACTCGCCCGCACGCCAGGTAGGAGAGACGTGCGGGCGACGAGCGGAGGGCGTGGGATTCGAACCCACGATGGGTGTTACCCCATAGCGGTTTTCAAGACCGCCGCCATCGGCCACTAGGCGAGCCCTCCTGGCGCCGTCGAGGCTAGCCGCTGGCCTGCGGGGCGCAGCACCGACTTCGCGGAAACCGGGCCCTGGCGCGCCGTCCGGACCCCGGTTTCCCCGAACTCGGGGTTCGGCGCACCCGTCAGGCGCCGAACTCCGCTGTCCCGTGGTCGGCGGACGGCGGCACCGCGGTCGCGCCCGCTCCCACCGGCTCGGCGGCCGGCTTCGCGCGGTGGATCTGCTCGTACACGCGGGCCCGCAGCTCGGCGAACCGCGGCGAGGACCGGGTGGTCAGCTGGTCGCGCTCGTCGGGCAGGTCGATCGGGAGGTCGTCCCGGATGACGGTCGGCGAGTTGGACAGGATCAGGACGCGCTGCCCCAGGTAGACCGCCTCGTCGATGTCGTGGGTGACGAAGAGCGTGGTGACCTGGAACCGGTGCCAGAGGTCGCGGATGAGGTCCTCGAGGTCGGCGCGGGTCTGCGCGTCGACGGCGGCGAACGGCTCGTCCATCAGCAGCACGTGCGGCTCGTAGGCGACGGCGCGGGCGATGGCCACGCGCTGCTGCATGCCGCCCGATAGCTGCCACGGGTAGGCCGCGTGTGCCTCGGCGAGCCCGACGGCCGCGAGGGACTCGTCGACCAGTTCCGTGCGCCGCGCGGTGGCGAGTTTCTTCTGCTTGAGCGGCAGTTCGACGTTCTCGCGGACGGTCATCCACGGGAAGAGGCTGCGGCCGTACTCCTGGAAGACGACCGCCATCCCCGGCGGCGGCCCGTCGACCCGCTTGCCCTCCAGCAGGACCTCGCCGGCCGTCGGGTCCAGCAGGCCGGACATGATCTTCAGCAGCGTCGTCTTCCCGCACCCGGACGGGCCGACCAGGCAGGCGAGCTCACCGGCCTGCAGGGTGAACGTCAGGTCGCGGACGGCCTCGACCGTGCGGTCCTTGCTCTCGTACACCTTCTTGATGCCGCGGACGTCGAGCATGGGTGAGCCTTCCGGTGGGCGGTCAGGAGGAGCGCTGGGCGCGGCGCAGGCCGTGGTACCAGCGCAGCTGCCGGTTCTCCACGACGCGGAACAGCAGGGCCAGCAGGAACCCGAGCAGGCCGAGCATCAGCATGCCCGCCCACGTCTCGGCGATCGCGAAGCTGCGCTGGGCCTGCACGACGGCGAAACCGAGGCCGTTCGACGCCGCGAACAGCTCGCTGATGACCATGAGGATGATCGCGACGCTCAGGCCCTGCCGGAGGCCGGCGAAGATCTGCGGGCTGGCGGCGGGCAGCACCAGCTTCCGGAGCCGCGCCGCGCCGGTGATGCCGTAGGTCCGGGCGGTGTCGCTGAGCACGCTGTCGACGGCGCGGACGCCCTCGACGGTGTTCAGCAGGATCGGCCACATGCAGCCGAAGGCGATGACGACGACCTTCATGCCGTCGCCGATGCCGAGCAGCAGGATGAAGATCGGCACCAGCACGGGCGGCGGGATGGCCCGGAAGAACTCCAGCACCGGCTCCAGGACCCCGCGCACGGTGCGCGACGTCCCGATCAGCACGCCGAGGGATACCGCGACGACGGCGGCGAGCGCGTAACCGGCGGCCAGCCGGAGCACGCTGGGCAGGACGTCGGCGGCCAGCCGCGGCCCGAACCACTCGTCCACCAGGCTCTCGAGGATCTGCGACAGCGGCGGGAAGAAGAAGTCGGTGCTGTTCGCACTGGCGAACCACCACGCGGCGAGCAGCAGGACGGGCAGCCCGATGGTCATCCCGACGCGGCGCAGGATCCCGGTCATGCCGGCAGCTCCGCTCGCTGCGACGGGTGCCAGGACAGCGACCGGCGCTCGATCGCCCGGAACACCAGGTTGACCAGCACGCCGAGGATCCCGGTGACGACGACGATCGCGTAGGTGTTGGCGATGGCGCCGCTGCTCTGCGCGGTGGCCAGCAGCTTGCCCAGGCCAGGGTTGCCGATGACCAGCTCCGAGGTGACGGCCAGGATCAGCGCGACCGCGGCGGCCAGCCGGAGCCCGGTCATGACGTAGGGCAGCGCGGTGGGCCAGGTGAGGTAGCGGACCCGCGCCCACCGCCCCAGCCCGTAGGCGCGGGCGGTGTCCTGGGCGACCGGGTCGATGTCCTGCACGCCGTAGAGCACCTGGATGAGCACCTGCCAGAACGACGCGTACACGACCAGCAGGAGCTTGCTCTCGATCTCGCTGCCGAAGAGCAGGACGGCGATCGGGATGAGCGCGACCGACGGGATCGGCCGGAGGAACTCGATGGTCGAGGCGGTGAACTCCCGGGTGAACCGGGAGCTGCCGATCAGGATGCCGAGGACGATGCCGGCGACGCTGGCGATCGCCAGGCCGAGCGCCCAGCCGGAGAGCGTGTCGAGGACCGCCTGCCAGAAGGAGGCCTGCCCGACCAGGTCCGCCAGCGACGACCCGATCTCCGACGACGTCGGGAAGAACTCCCGGGGCAGGACGCCGATCCGCGGCAGGATCTCGACCAGCGCCACCAGGGCGAGCAGCCCGATCAGCCCGAGCACCGCCGAGGGCATCGACCGGCGGCGCGGAGCGCGGCGCAGGGCGTCGGTGTCGCTCACGGGGGCGGCGGATCCGGGGCTCACCACGGCCGGGCTGCCGCTCATGAGGGACCGCCCCACCCGTTCCGTCCGGACGACGTCATCGCCGCGATCACCGCCTCTGCGATCAGGTGCGCATCCTCCACCGCCGGACCCGGACGCAGGAAGTACGTCGGGCCGGTCATGCGGGCGCCTCGGTGGTCCGGCGCATCCGGTCTCCTCCGCGGGACGTTCGTGCTTGTGCCGAGGCGTTCGCTTTGCGAACGTGTGTTTGCACAGTGAACGCTGGCAGGTGATCGCCGTCACGTCAACCGCGCGTCATGGCACTGTGCCGGACGAGAAGAGGGCACCCCCGATGGACGTCGCTGGCGAGGTCGCGGGCGCCGCACCGGTGCGGGACAGCAACTTCGTGCAGTCCCTCGACCGCGGCCTCGCCGTCATCCGCGCCTTCGACGCCGAGCACCCCCGACTGCAGCTCAGCGAGGTCGCCCGCGCGACCGGGCTCACCCGGGCGGCGGCCCGCCGGTTCCTCCTGACGCTGGTGCGGCTCGGCTACGTACGGGTCGACGGGCGGGAGTTCTCGCTCCGCCCGCGGGTGCTGGAGCTCGGCTACTCGTACCTGTCGGGGCTCACGCTCCCGGAGGTGGCGCAGCCGCACCTCGAGTCGCTGGTCGGCCGGGTGGACGAGTCGTCGTCGGTCTCGGTCCTCGACGGCGACGACGTCGTCTACGTGGCCCGGGTGCACACCAAGCGGATCATGACCGTGATGATCACCGTCGGCACCCGCTTCCCGGCGTACGCGACGTCGATGGGCCGCGTGCTCCTCGCCGGGCTGCCCGAATCGGAGCTCGCCGACTACCTGGCGCGGGCGGACCTGGCGCCGCTCACGTCGCGGACGGTGACCGATGCGGAGACTCTGGGGGCGCGGCTGGACGAGGTGCGCAGCCAGGGCTACGCGCTGGTCGACCAGGAACTGGAGGAGGGGCTGCGCTCGGCGGCCGCGCCGATCCGCAACCGGGAGGGTGCGGTGGTGGCGGCGGTGAACCTGTCGGTGAGCGCCAGCCGCACGTCGCTCCGCCGCCTGGAGGAGGAGTTCGTGCCGCCCCTGCTCGAGACGGCCGCCCAGATCTCCCGCGACCTCGGGCGCCCCGGCTCGGCGTGACGACGACCCGACCCTCCCGCTGGACGGTGGCCGCCCCCGCGGCGGTCCTGGTCATCACGGCACTGTGCCTGCGGGGCCCGTTCGCCGCCGTCGGCCCGGTGCTCGACGAGGTGGGCGAGGAGCTGTCGGTGTCGACCAGCGCCCTGGCGGTGGTCACCTCGCTCCCGCTGGTCTGCTTCGGCCTGCTGTCGCCCTTCGCCCCGGCGCTCGCCGCCCGCATCGGGCTGCACCGGGCGGTGCTCGCCGGGACGGCGGTGCTCGCGGCGGGCATCGCGCTGCGCTCGGTCGGCACCGTCGGCCTGTTCGTGGGCACCGTCGTCCTCTGCGGCGGGATCGCCGTCGCCAACGTGCTGCTGCCCGCCGTGGCGCGGGCGGAGTACGGCAGCCGGAGCGCGGCCGTCGTCGGTGCGATCACCGGGTCGATGGCGCTCTCGGCGAGCCTGGGCGCCGGGCTCGCCCAGCCGCTGGTCGATCTGACGGGCAGCGCCCTGGGGAGCCTGGCACTGTGGCTGATACCCGTCGCCCTCGCGCTCGTGGGACTCGCGCTGTTCGCCCGCGCCCGCCCCGAGAGCCCTACGCCGCCCCCGCCCCCCGGACGGCGCACCGCGATCCTCCGCGACCGCGTGGCACTGGCCGTGATCCTCTTCTTCGGGCTCCAGTCGCTGTCCTTCTACGGGATGCTCACCTGGCTCGCCCAGACCCTGGAGGACGACGCGGGCGTCACGCCGGTCACCGCGGGCGTGCTGCTCGCCGTCGCCGCGCTGCTGGGTGCGCCCCTCTCCCTGCTCATCCCGCCGCTGGCCGCCCGCCGGTCCTCGCAGGTGCCGTGGGTGGTGGCGGTGTTCCTGCCGTCCGCCGCCGGTGTGCTCGGGCTGATCCTCGCGCCGGACGCCGCACCGGTCCTGTGGTCGGTGCTCTACGGACTCGGCACCGGCGCGGCCTTCCCGCTGGCCATGACCCTGATCCTCGTGCGCAGCCGCGACGTCGCCCAGACCGGCCGGCTCTCCGCGGCGTCCCAGAGCGTGGGCTACCTGCTGGCGGCGTCCGGCCCGCTCGCGGTCGGGCTGCTGCACGAGGCGACCGACGGCTGGACCTCCGGCCTCGTGCTGCTGCTCGCCGTGCTGGTCGGCCAGCTGCTGGTGGGCCTGCTCGCCGCCCGCCCCCGCCTGGTCCGCGCCGACGCCTGACCTCCGGTGATCACCGGCGAGTGGCTGTGCCGATCGGCGTGTCGGACAGCCACCTGCCGATGATCGACGTGATGAGCGTCAGGCCGCCGCCGCGAGGCCGACGATCAGCGCCAGGACCGCGGCGACGATGGCGGCGAGGGCGAGAGAGACTGCCAGAGCCGTGGGGTGACGGATCCCATGAGGGGACTCGCCCGGGGCCGACCCGCCCTGACGGTGGGGCCGGTCGAGGACGAGGGCCACGACACCCACGGGGACGGCGGCGGCCAGGAGCCCGACCGTGATCCACGCGTTGGTCGACTGGCTGACGGTGTCGTAGATCTGCCCGCTGTCCGTCGCGGCCGCGCTGACGAGGAACGCCGCACCGGCACCGAGCAGCACCCAGCTCGCACCCGCGACCGCCCGGCTGGTGTCCTCCGACACCTGCATCGCTCCCCCTTCGGGAGCAGGGACGTTGCGTCCCCATGATGGGACCGGAGCTGCTTCTCCGGGAGCGTCATGAGCGCGCCTGTCGCAGCGACCCGCCCGCCTCCGCCTGGTCCGCGCCGACGCCTGAGCTGCTGCCTGCCGTCGAGTGAGCAGTTGTGGTCGCCGACACGCACGCACACGCCGGTGCGGGCGACCACAACCGCTCAGTCGGCCGGTCGGGCAGGGACGCCGTCCGGCGTCTCGACGGCCACCGGGGTGCCGACGACACCGTGCAGGTGGCAGGCGGCCAGCTGGCCGTCCGCCCCGACCGGCTGCAGCGCCGGGTCGACGGTCGGGCAGGGCTCGAAGGCGTGCGGGCAGCGGGTCCGGAACCGGCACCCGCTGGGGACGGCGGACGGGGAGGGGACGTCGCCGCGCAGCACGAGCCGCCGCCGCTGCCGCTCCAGCGCCGGGTGCGGCACCGGGACGGCGGAGAGCAGCGCCTGCGTGTACGGCATCTGCGGCTCGGTGCCCACGGCCGCCGCCGGCCCGATCTCCACGATCCGGCCCAGGTACATGACCGCGATCCGGTCGGACAGGTGCCGGACGGCGGACAGGTCGTGCGAGATGAACAGCAGCGTGAGCCCGAGTTGGCGCTGCAGCCGCCGCAGCAGGTTGAGCACCTGCGCCTGCACGCTGACGTCCAGGGACGCGATCGCCTCGTCGCAGACCAGGAAGTCCGGCTCCCCCGCGAGCGCCCGGGCGATGCCGACCCGCTGCCGCTGACCGCCGGAGAACTCGTGCGGGTACCGGCCGGCGACCGACGGGTCGAGCCCGACCAGCTCCAGGAGCTCCCCCACCCGCGCCGCGCGCTGCTGACGGCCGCCGTGCAGGCCGTGCACCTCGAGCGGCTCCGCCACGGTCTGCGCGACCGTCCGCCGGGGGTCGAGCGAGGCGAACGGGTCCTGGAAGACCATGCCCGCGCGGCGGCGCATCGTCTTGAGCCCACGCCGGTCGAGCGAGGTGACGTCGGTGCCGTCGAAGGTGACCGCCCCGCCCGTCGGCGGCACCAGCCGCAGCAGCGCGTTGCCCAGCGTCGACTTCCCGCAGCCCGACTCCCCCACCAGGCCGAGCGTCTCGCCGCGGTGGATGTCGAGGTCCACGCCGTCGACCGCCCGCAGGAGGCCGGCGCTGCCACGCCGCACGCCGCCCGAGCGGACCGGGAAGTGCACCTCCAGCCCGCGCGCCGACACCAGCACATCACCCATGGGTGCACCACGTCGCGGCCCGGTGCGGCAGCCCGCCCCCGTCCCCGATCCGCACCAGCGGCGGCTGGTCGGTCTCGCACCGGGCGTCGCCCCGCACCGGGCAGCGGGGCCAGAACACGCAGCCGGCCGGCAGGTCGGTGGGCGGCGGCGGGAGGCCGGGCACGGTCATGAGGTCGGGGAGCTCGCCGTCGGGTCCGACCGGCGCCGCGAGGTCGGGGAGCGAGCCGAGCAACCCCCGCGTGTACGGGTGCGCCGGGCGCTCCAGGACGTCGTCCACGGTGCCGTCCTCGACGCAGCGGCCGCCGTACATGACCAGCACCCGGTCGGCGATCCCGGCGACGACGCCGAGGTCGTGGGTGATCCAGATGACCCCGGTGCCGTGGTCGGCCTGGAGCTTCTCGACCAGGTCGATGATCTGCGCCTGCACCGTGACGTCGAGGGCGGTGGTGGCCTCGTCGGCGATGAGCAGCGCGGGCGAGTTCGACAGCGCGATCGCGATGACCACCCGCTGGCGCATGCCGCCGGACAGCTCGTGCGGGTACCGGTCCAGCGCCCGCTCCGGATCGGGCAGGCCCACCTCGGCGAGCAGCTCGGCGGCCCGGGTGCGGGCGGCCTGCTTGGAGAGGTCGTCGTCGTGGGCGAGCAGGCCCTCCACGATCTGCTTGCCCACGGTCAGCACCGGGTTGAGCGACGTCATCGGGTCCTGGAACACCATGCCGGCGCCGGGTCCCCGCACCCGGCGCAGCCGCTCCGCGTCCATGGCCAGCAGGTCCTCGCCCTGGAGCAGCGCCCGCCCGCTGACGGTCGCCACCCCCGGCGGCAGGAGGCCGAGCAGGGCCAGCACCGACACGCTCTTGCCGCTGCCCGACTCCCCCACGACGGCGACCGTCTCGCCCGGGCCCACCGTGTACGACAGCCCGTTGACCACGTGCGCCGTCCCCCGGGGCGTGCGCAGCTGCACCCGCAGGTCGTCGACCTCGAGCACGTTCACCGGCCGCCACCGGCCATCAGCGTCCGCTGCCGCGGGTCGAGCACGTCGCGCAGCCCGTCGCCGAGCAGGTTGAAGCAGAGCACCGTCACCACGATCGCCATGCCGGGGAAGAAGGCCAGCCACCAGGCCTGCTCGATGAACTCGCGCCCCTCGGCGAGCATCGAGCCCCAGGACGGGTTCGGTGGCTGGGTGCCCAGGCCCAGGAAGGACAGCGCCGCCTCGGCCAGGACGGCGAACGCGAGGCTCACCGAGGTCTGGACGATGATCGGCGGCGCGGCGTTGGGCAGCACGTGCCGGGTGAGCAGGCGGAAGTCCGAGGCGCCCACCGAGCGGGACGCGCGGACGTAGACCTCCTCGCGGACGCCCAGCACGCTGGCGCGGGTCACCCGGGCGAAGATCGGCACGTAGACGATCGCGATCGCGATGATGGTGTTCGTCGTCCCGGGGCCGCGGATCGCCAGGATCGCGATGGCCAGCAGCACCGCCGGGAAGGCGAACAGCATGTCCATGAGGCGCATGAGGGTGTCGTCCACCCACTTGCCGTAGAAGCCGGCGAGCAGGCCGATCAAGGTGCCGGCGAGGAGCGCGAGCCCCACGGACAGGAAGCCGACCTGCAGCGACACCGAGGCGCCGATGATCACCCGGCTGAGGATGTCGCGGCCGAGGTTGTCCGTGCCGAAGGGGTGCTCCCAGCTGGGCGGCTGCAGCCGG
>DASQTE010000084.1:0-11509 GCA_035642035.1 Blastococcus sp. | reverse complement strand
GGCCCGACTGGTCACCGCCCTCTACGCCGCGGACCGGCAGGCCGAGGCGCTGGACGCCATCCGCCGCTGCGCGCAGCTGCTGCGCGACGAGCTCGGCATCGACCCCGGCCCGGAGCTGCGCGACCTCGAGCAGGCCGTGCTGCGGCAGGACCCCCGGCTGCTCGACCGGCTGCCACGGCCGGTCCTCCCGGCGACCAGGCCGCCGTCCCCCGCCCCCTCGCTCGCCCCCGGCAGCGAGCAGCTGGTCGGCCGCCGGGCCGAGCTGGCGCAACTGCAGGCCGTCGCCGGGCAGGTCGGCGCCGGACGCGCCGTCGTCGTCGTCCTGGAGGGCGAGGCCGGCATCGGCAAGACCCGGCTGGCCGAGGCCGCCGCCGAGGCGGGGCGCGCGGCCGGCTGGGCGGTGGCGTGGAGCCGGTGCGCCGACGACGCCGGCGCCCCCGCACTGTGGCCGTGGACCCAGGTGCTCGAGCAGCTCGGCCAGGACGAGCTGACCCTCGTCCCCCAGGCGGCGGACGACGACCCCGACGCCGCCCGCTTCCGCCTGTTCCAGGACCTGCGGACCCGGTTGAGGACGGCGGCCGGAGCGACGCCGGTGCTCGTGGTCCTCGACGACCTGCAGGGCGCCGACACCACGTCGGTGCAGCTGCTGGGGCTCCTGGCCCGGCACCTGCCGCGGGCGCCGGTCCTGCTCGTCGTCACCGCGCGGACGGTCGGCGAGCAGCTGCCCGAGGCGGTCACCGACTGCCTGGCCCGGCTGGCCCGCGAACCCTCGGCCACCTGCCTGCAGCTGTCCGGTCTCGACGCCGACGAGGTCGCCGCCCTGCTCGACGCCCAGCTGGGCTCCCCCGGCGACCGGTCGCTGGCCTCGGCGGTGCACGACCGCACCGGCGGCAACCCGTTCTTCGTCGTCGAGCTGTCGCGGTGGATGGTGGGCGCCCACGACCTGCACCTGGACCACGCGCCGGTGCCGCCGTCCGTCGGCGAGGTGCTCCGCACCCGCGTCGGCCGCTTGCCGTCGGCGACCCGCGAGGTCCTGGAGCTGTGCGCGGTGGCCGGCCGCGAGGTCACCCTCGACCTGCTGGAGGCGACCCGCCTGCCCGCTGAGGAGGCGCTGAGCGCACTCGACTCCGCCGTCGCGGTGGGCCTGGTCGTGGAGGGCACGCGGCCGTGGAGCTGGCGGTTCGCGCACGCGCTGGTCCAGGAGGTGCTGGTCGGCGACCTGCCGGCGCTGCGCCGGGCGCGGCTGCACGCGCGGCTGGGCGAGGCGCTGGAGCGCCGGATCGCGACGACGACGGACGACGTCCTGGTGGAGCGGCTGGCGCACCACTTCGTCGAGGCGCTGCCGGTGACCGGCCCGGCCCCGGCGCGGATGTACTCGACCGCGGCGGCGCGCGCCGCCCGGGCCCGGCTGGCGCACGGCGACGCGGCGGTGCACACCCGGCGCGCGCTGGAGCTGGTCGACCCGGCCGAGACCGACGCCGACCGCGCGCGGCACGACCTGCTGACCGCGCTGGGCAACGACCTGCTCCGCTCGGGTTCGCGCACCGACGCCCGGGAGGTGATCGGGCAGGCGATCACCGTCGCCCGGCAGCTGGACGACCGGGCGTGCCTGGCGCACGCGGCGGCGGTGTGGGGCAGCGTCACCGCCTGGAACTGGCGGCCGCACGGCGTGGTGGACGACGACATGGTCGCCCTGCTCGAGGACCTGCTCACCGACAGCGCCGACGACCGGACCACCGCCCAGCTGCTGGGGACGCTCGGCGTCGAGCTGGCGTTCAGCCCCGACGACCGGGGGGTGCGGGCGGCGCGGCAGGCGATCGAGATCGCGCGCCGGATCGGCGACCCGGAGCTCCTCGGGCGGGCGCTGAACAACTTCTGCCTCGCCGTCTGGGGCCGCCCCGGGGCCGCCGAGCTGCGGCTGGCCGCGGCCGACGAGTCGCTGGCGATGGTCGGGCACGGGCTGCCCCGGTGGACGGAGTTCGTGGCGCGGCTGCACCGGGCGGCCATCCGGCTGCACCTGACCGACCTCGCCGGCTTCGAGGCCGACCACGCCGAGGCCCGGCGGCTGGCGGTCTCGCTGAGCGGGCCCGAGGTGCGCCCGCACGTGCTCTGGCAGGCCGGCGGCCTGGCCTGGCTGCGCGGGGACGCCGACCGGGCGGAGGAGCTGACCACCGAGGCCTACGAGCTCTACCGCCGGGTGACCCCGCACGCGCGGCACGCCTACGCGGCGCACCAGTTCACCCTGCGCCGCGCCGACGGCCGGCTGGACGAGGCCATCCCGCTGCTGGTCGAGACCGGCGACGAGGGCAGCCCGCTGCTGCAGGAGATGGCGGTGCTGGCGGCGGCCGAGACCGGCGACCTCGGCGAGGCCCGGCGGCTGCGGGCGCGGTGGGGTCGCACGCTGATCCGCGACTGGGCCAGCGACGTCGCCGTCCTCCTGCAGGCCGAGTCGGCGCTCCAGCTAGGCGACGAGCCCGAGTGGGCCTCGGCGGCACAGGCGCTGCTCCCCTACCGCGGGCGCCAGGCGGTGCTCGGGACGCCGGCCCTCTCGCTCGGCGCGTACGACGAGCTCCTCGGCCGGATCGCGGAGTGCCGCGGCGACCTGCCGGCCGCGTGCGAGTGGTGGGAGTCGGCCCGCGAGCAGGGCGTGCTGGTCGGGTCACCGCACCAGGTGGCGCTGGCCGACTCCCACCTCGCCCGGGTCGCGGCCATCCCCACGCCGAGGCAGGCGACCGCACCGCTCGGCACCGCTCCCTGAGCTCTCCTGCGGCGGTACCGACGTCGGCACCGCGGTACCCGCGGGCGCTCAGGCGGTGGTGGCGATCCCGCCGTCGACCGGGATGACGGCGCCCGTGACGTACGCGCCCGCGCGGCTGGACAGGTAGACGACGACGCCGGCCATGTCGTCGGGCCGGCCGATGCGGCCCAGCGGCGACCTGGCGGCGATCTGGTCGCCGAAGGCCTCGAGGGTCGCGGCCATCATCTTCGACTCGAACGGCCCGGGCGCGACGGCGTTGACCGTGATCCCGCGCGGGCCGAGCTCCTTGGCGAGCACGCGGGTGAGGTGGTGCAGCGCGGCCTTGCTCGACGAGTACGAGTAGGTGTGCATGGGCGGGACGTGCAGGCCGTCGATGCTGCCGACGTTGATGACCCGCGCGGGGTCGCCCTCGGCACCCGCCGCCTCGAGCATCGGCAGGAACGCGCGGGTGAGGAAGAAGGGCGACTTCAGGTTCAGGTCGACGACCTTGTCCCAGGCCGACGACGGGAACTCCTCGAGCGACGGCGCACCCCAGGTCGCCCCGGCGTTGTTGACCAGGACGTGCACCTCGTCCTCGCGCTCGCCGACGACGGCGGCCAGCCGGGCGCACTCCTCCTCCCGCGACAGGTCGGCGGGGACGGACCGCACCTGACCCGACGACGACAGCTCCGCGACGGCGGCGTCACCGGCCTCGGCCTTGCGGGAGCTGATGTACACGCGGGCCCCGGCCTGCAGCAGGCCGCGGGCCATCATCAGGCCGATGCCGCGGGTGCCACCGGTGACGACGGCCACCTTGCCGGTCAGGTCGAACAGGTCCACGGACTGCCTCCGCATCAGGGTGGCCCGCCTCGCTGCCGGCCTCCCGGGCACCCTAGCCAGCCGGTCCGGGTGCCCTCGGCTCACCTGTTCCGGATGAGGCGGTCACCTGCCACCGGCGACAGCATCGGGGCACGTTTCCACCGGAGGGAGAGGCCGATGACCCAGCAGTCGAACTGGCAGGCACAGGCGGGCATCGGTCCGGGGCAGCGGGGTGAGCGGGCGACCGGCTGGGCCGCCTGGATCTCGTTCGCCGCGGTCCTGCTCGCCGTCGTCGGAGTGCTGCAGATCATGCAGGGGCTGACCGCGCTGCTCGACGAGGGCATCTACGTGGTGGGCGAGAGCGGGCTGGTGCTCAACGTCGACTACACCGTGTGGGGCTGGGCGCACATGCTCCTCGGGGTGCTGGCGATCGTCGTGGCGGCCGGCCTGCTCGCCGGCAACACCTTGGCGCGCGTGGTGGGCGTCGGGCTCGCGATGGTGAGCGCCGTCCTGAACCTCGTCTTCCTGCCCGCCCACCCGTGGTGGTCCGTGCTGGCGATCGTCTTCTACGTCCTCGTCATCTACGGCCTGACCGCCCACGGTGGGGAGATGAAGCACCGCCGCTGACCGGCGCTCCGCGCCGGCGTCCGGCGAGGTGGCACGTCGCCGTCCGCCGTCCTGTGCGAGCCTCTGCCCATGATCGACGACGGGAACGCCTCCGCCGCCCCGCTCATGGGCGCCACCAGCGAGGTCGGCCGGCTGGGCACGGTCCTGCTGCACCGCCCGGGCGCCGAGCTGCGGCGGCTCACCCCGCGCAACAACGACGAACTGCTCTTCGACGGCGTCCCCTGGGTCGACCGCGCGCAGGAGGAGCACGACGCGTTCGCCCAGGCGCTGCGCGACCGCGGCGTCGAGGTGCTCCACCTGGACCGGCTGCTGGCGGAGGTGCTGTCGTTCCCCTCGGCCCGCGCCGAGCTCATCGCCGCGGCGGTGGACGACCCACGCCTGGGCGCCACCCTGCAGCGGGCGACCACCACGCACCTGTCCGGGCTGGACCCCGAGGACCTCGCGAACGTGCTCATCGCCGGCCTGGCCCACGACGAGCTGCACGGTGGGAAGGGACTGGCCTACGAGGTCATGGACCGCGGCGACTTCGTCGTCCCCCCGCTGCCCAACCTGCTCTTCACCCGGGACTCGTCGGTGTGGGTGGGCGACGAGGTCGCGGTGACGTCGCTGGCCATGCCCGCCCGGCACCGGGAGAGCACGATCACCGCCGCCGTCTACGCCCACCACCCCCGGTTCGCCGGCGTCGAGCAGCTGTACGGCGCGCACCTCGAGCACCTGGAGGGCGGCGACGTCCTGCTGCTGTCGCCCGGGGTCGTCGCGGTCGGCGTCGGCGAGCGGACGACGCCCGGCGGGGCGGAGCGGCTGGCACGACGGCTGTTCGCCCGGCGCCTTGCGCACACCGTGCTCGTCGTCCCCATCGCCCAGCAGCGGGCGACCATGCACCTGGACACCATCGCCACGATGGTCGACGTCGACGCGATGGTCATGTACCCGGCGGTCGCCGACTCCCTGGTCGCCTGGACGGTCACCGCGCCCGACGGCGTGGCCGACGACGCCGACACGACCGAGCTCGCCGTCACCGGTCCGCAGCCGTTCCTGACCGCCGCCGCGGCCGCGATGGGCATCGACCGGCTGCGGGTCATCGACACCGGCCTCGACCCCGTCACCGCCGAGCGCGAGCAGTGGGACGACGGCAACAACACGCTGGCGCTCGCACCCCGGCTGGCAGTGGCCTACGAGCGGAACACGGTCACCAACGCGGCCCTGGAGGCGGCGGGCATCGAGGTCGTGCGGATCGCCGGCTCCGAGCTCGGCAGCGGGCGGGGCGGGCCGCGGTGCATGTCCTGCCCGGTCGCCCGCAACCCGCTGTAGGCCGACCCGCGGGCCGCAGCCCGCGACTCTCCGTCGCGGCGCGCGGTTACGTGACGGATCGGTTCCTCCCGGCCGTCCGATGCGGTCCCGCCGTCCAGTGATGGTGGTAAGCCTCACCGCTACCTCGCCGCTTGCAACTCTCGGGGGATCGCATGTCCACGCGTCTTCGGCTGCCGATAGCAGTTCTCGCCGCACTGGTGCTGGTCCTCCTCTGGATAGGGACCGCGGTCGGCGAGCCGGCGACGGAGCGATCGGGCTCATATGCCCCGCGCACGTCGACCGCGGGTCCTTCCTCCTCGGTCACGTCCAGCTCCTCGACGTCGAGCTCGACAACCACCACCACCCCGACGACCACCACCGCCCCGACGACCAGCAGCTCGACGGAGACCAGCAGTTCGACGACGACCAGCCCCCCGACGACCACCCCCTCGACGACCGCGGGAGCGACAACGACCACCGGGGGGACGAGCACCGGTGCCCCGACGCAGTCGTCCACGTCGTCGGCCGTTCCTGCCCCGGTGTCCTACGCGAACTGCGACGACGCCAGGGCGAGGGGTGCCGCACCGGTGCTGTCCGGGCAACCCGGCTACCGCCCCGGCCTCGACAGCGACTCGGACGGCATAGGCTGCGAGGAGGAGTTCGGGACGGCCGCGACGCCGGCGGGCGTGACGCCGGCCGCCGCGACGCCGGCGGGCGTGACGCCGGCGGCCGTGACGCCGGCGGCCACCCGGACGACGGCCACCGGCTCGCTGGCGTTCACCGGCGTGGAGGTCGCGCTGTTGCTCACCGCCGGCGCCGTCCTCCTGGTCGTAGGCAGCACCCTCGTCGCCGTGGGTCGCCGCAGGTCCTGACCACAGCTCGTCCGGGCGGACATCTCGCCGCGGTCCGCGCGTCCGGTGACGGTGATCACTAGGCTCCAGACCCTCCGCGCCACCACCCGTGGCGCAGCGGGAAGGGACCTCGGGTGACGGGGACGACGGCGCGGCCGACCGGCCGGATCGCGGGCATCGGCGGAGGCCTCGTCGGCTTCCTGGTCTTCGTCGAGTTCACCAGCGGCGTGCTTCAGGGGTACTACATCCCGCTGCTCACCGACGTGGCCCGGCACCTCGACATCCACGACGCCGACGTCAACTGGCTCGAGGCGGCGCAGCTGATGCTGTCGGCCATCGCCGTGCCGATCCTGGCCAAGCTCGGCGACCTGCACGGCCACCGCCGGATGCTGCTCCTCTCCGCGGCGGTGACGGCGGCGGCCACCGTCGTCCTGGCGTTCGCGCAGTCCTTCCCGGTCTTCCTGATCGCCTGGGCGGTCCAGGGCGTCTACGCCGCCTGGCTGCCGCTGCAGGTGGCGCTGATCTACAACCGCTCCCACGGCCGGCCGGACCAGGCCGCGCAGACCCGGCGGGCGACGGGTCTCATCGTCGCCGCCCTCCAGTTCGGCGCGATCGTCGGGGCCCTCGGCGGCGGCCAGGTCGGCAGCGCCCTGGCC
The DNA here is from genome assembly GCA_035642035.1 of Blastococcus sp. Lineage (GTDB taxonomy): Bacteria > Actinomycetota > Actinomycetes > Mycobacteriales > Geodermatophilaceae > Blastococcus_B. The sequence continues at coordinate 4,529 of DASQTE010000084.1, read as the reverse complement.
GGGCAGTTCTGGCTGGTGCTCCTGGTCCCCGGCTTCCTCGTCGTCGGCGTGTGCGCGGTGGTCGCGCTGCGCGTGCCGGAGAGCGAGGACCGCCAGGCCGGCGCCGTGGACGCCACCGGCGCTGCGCTGCTGAGCGTCGTCCTGCTGGTCATCACCGGCGGGCTGACCTTCGTGCGGATCAACGGCGCCGGCGAGCCCTGGCCGTGGGTGGTCACTGCCCTCGGGCTGCTGCTGGTGGTCCCGTTCGTGCGCTACGAGCTCGGCCGGACCGACCCGCTGGTCGACTTCCGGGTGCTGCGCAGCCCGTCGATGTGGCCGGTGCAGCTCACCGCGGGCCTGTTCGGCATCAGCGTCCTCGGCGCCCAGGGACCGCTGTCGACGTTCGCCCGCACCGATCCCGACGTGTACGGCTACGGCCTCGGGCTCTCGACGAGCACGGTGTCGATCGTCATCGGCGGCTACGTCATCTCCATGCTGATCGGCGCCAGCCAGTTCTCCCGGATCTCGACCCGCACCAGCCCCCGGACGACCCTCATCGGCGCCGCCGTCCTCGTCGGCGCCGGCTACCTCCTGCTGGTGCCGTTCCACGGGTCCCTCGGTGAGACGCTGGCCTGCATGGTGGTCGCCGGGCTGGGGTCGGGTGCGCTGGTCGCCGCCCTCCCGGCAGCCGCGGCCGCCGCCGCCCCCGCGGGCCGGACCGGCGTCGCCACCGGCCTCACCAACACCTCCAAGGTCCTGGGCGGCAGCTTCGCGTCCGCGACCTTCGCCGTCGCCCTGGCCGCCGGTGCGCCGACGCTGGCCGACGGCTCCGAGGGGACGGCGGGGTCGCTCGGCGGCTACATCACGGTGTGGGTCGTCTGCGGCGTCACCGCGCTGGCCGCCGCGGCCGCGCTCGTCGTCGTCCCGCGGCTGGCGTTCTCCGACGCGACGGACGTCGCCGACCTGCGCTCCGTCGCCCCGGCGACGGGACCGGCCCGCGAGGAGACCCCGTGAAGGGCGCGCTCGTCGCCGCCGCCTGCGGCGCCGCCGTGACGGTCGCGGCCCGCCGGGTGGCCGCCTTCCGGCCACCGGAGGTCAGCCCGGAGCGCGCCGACCTCGGCGGCCTGGACGCCGACGCCGCGGCCGGGCGGCTGGCCGAGCTGGTCCGCATCCCGACCGTCTCCTCGAAGGACCCCGCGGAAGTCGACGCCGCCGCCTTCGAGCGCTTCCGCGGGCGCCTCGCCGAGCTCTACCCGCAGACCCACCGGGTGCTCGAGCGCGAGGTGCTCGGCGACGGCGCCCTGCTCTACCGCTGGGCCAGCGGGAGTGACGCGCCGCCGATGGTCCTGATGGCGCACTACGACGTCGTCCCGGTGGCCGGGCAGGACTGGTCGCGGGACCCCTTCGCCGGGCTCATCGAGGACGGCGTCGTGCACGGCCGCGGCGCCATCGACGACAAGGGCGCCCTGGTCGCGATCCTCGAGGCGGTGGAGTCGCTGGTGGCCGAGGGGTCGACCCCGGCCCGCGACGTCTACCTGTCCTTCGGCAACGACGAGGAGGTCTTCGGCGTCGGCGCCCAGCTGGCGGTCGAGACCCTCACCGCGCGCGGCATCCGCCCCTGGGCCGTCCTCGACGAGGGCGGGGCCGTGGTCAGCGGCGTCTTCCCCGGCGTCCCGGGGGCCACCGCGGTCGTCGGACTGGCCGAGAAGGGCCTGCTGGACGTCGAGCTGATCACCACCGATCCCGGTGGCCACGCGTCCGCCCCGGCCCGCGGCGGCGCCCCCGCCCGCCTCGCGCGGGCCATCCTGCGGATCGAGGACAACCCCTTCCCCGCCCGGCTGCACGACGTCGTCCTCGGCATGGTCGACGCCCTCGGCCGGCACGCCCCGACCTGCTACCGGGCCGTGTTCGCGCACGCGGCGTACCTCCGGCCGGCGCTGGCGCTGGTCCTGTCGCGGGCGAGCCGCGAGGCGAACGCCCTCGTCCGCACCACGGTCGCGATCACCCAGCTCGAGGGCAGCAAGGCGCGGAACGTCCTCGCCACCCGCGCACGGGCACACGCCAACATCCGCATCGCGCTCGGCGAGACGGTCCAGTCGACCGTCGACCGGCTGCGCCGCGTCATCGACGACCCGGCCGTCGAGCTGCGCGTGGTCGCCGGGAACGACCCCTCACCGGTGTCGCGCGCGGACAACGAGGCGTTCGCCCTCATCGCCGCCGCCGTCCGGTCGGTGTACCCGGACGCCGCGGTCGCGCCGTACGTGATGGTGCAGGCCAGCGACGCCCGGCACTTCAGCCAGATCTGCGACAGCGTCTACCGGTTCATGCCGTTCGACCTGTCGCGCGAGGAGCTGGCGACCCTGCACGCGGCAGACGAGCGGCTCTCCGTGGCGGCCCTGCACCGGGGCGCCGGCTTCTTCCGCCACCTGATCCGCCACCTCTGACGAAGGACCCCGTTCTCCCCACCCTTCGCAAGCTCAGGGCGGGACCCGGAACGGGGCCTTACAGGCGCTGGTTGAGGCGGTGGTAGGCCGCGCTCCAGCGCAGTTCCTTGGCCAGCGACCGCCGCGTGGTGTCCGCGTCGATGAGCACCAGCTCGGTCGAGAACACCTCGGCGAGGTCGGTCAGCTCGTCCGCGCCCAGCTGGGTGGTCAGCACCGTGTGGTGCGGGCCGCCGGCGGTCAGCCAGCCCTCGGTCGCCGTGGCGAAGTCCGGCCGCGGCTCCCAGACGGCCCGGGCCACGGGCAGGTTCGGCAGCGGCTCGTCGGGCTCGACGACGTCGATCTCGTTGGCCACCCACCGGAACCGGTCGCCCAGGTCCGACCAGCCGATGACGACGCCCGGAGCGGGTGCCGCGTCGAACACCAGACGCGCCGGGTCCTCGCGGCCGCCGATGCCGAGCGGGTGCACCTCCAGGCGCGGCCTGCCACCGGAGATCGTCGGGCAGACCTCGAGCATGTGGGCGCCGAGGATCTTCTCGCTGCCGACCTCGAGGTCGTAGGTGTAGTCCTCCATGAACGACGTCCCGCCCGGCAGTCCCGCGCCCGCGACCTTCAGCACCCGGAGCAGGGCCGAGGTCTTCCAGTCGCCCTCGCCGCCGAAGCCGTAGCCGTCGGCCATCAGCCGCTGGACGGCGAGGCCGGGGAGCTGGCGCAGGCCGCCGAGGTCCTCGAAGTTCGTCGTGAAGGCGCCGAAGCCGCCGTCGACGAGGAACGACCGCAGGGCCGCCTCGATCCGCGCCTGGTAGCGGACGGCGTCGTGCTTCTCGCCGCCGGGCAGTACGTCGGCCGACAGCTCGTACAGGTCGGCGTACTCCTCGACCAGGGCGTCGACGTCCTTGTCCGCGACGGCGTCGACGACGGCGACCAGGTCGTTGACGCCCCAGGTGTTCACCGACATGCCGAAGCGGATCTCCGCCTCGACCTTGTCGCCCTCGGTCACCGCGACGTCGCGCATGTTGTCGCCGAACCGGGCCAGCTTGAGCCCGCGGGCGGCGGCGGCACCGGCGGCGGCCCGCGCCCACGACCCGACCCGGGCACGCACCCGCGGGTTCGAGACGTGCCCGGAGACGGTCGTCCGCGGGACCCGCAGGCGGGTCAGCATGAAGCCGTACTCCCGGTCGCCGTGGGCGGCCTGGTTGAGGTTCATGAAGTCCATGTCGATCGTCGCCCACGGCAGGGCGGCGTCGGCCTGCGTGTGCAGGTGCAGCAGCGGCTTGCGCAGCGCGTCGAGACCGGCGATCCACATCTTCGCCGGGGAGAAGGTGTGCATCCAGGTGATCACGCCGAGGCAGCCGGGGTCCTCGTTGGCCTCGCCGATGATCCGGCGGATCGCGCCGGCGTCGGTCAGCACCGGCTTCCAGACGATGCGGACGGGCACCTCCGCCGCGTCGTCGAGCGCGGACGCCACCCGCTGCGACTGGGCGGCGACCTGCTGGAGGGTCTCCTCGCCGTAGAGCCCCTGGCTGCCGGTCAGGAACCAGACCTCGCGGGCGTCGAACGGGGCAGTCACAGGGAAGTCCTCCATCAGCGTTGTCCGTACACGTTCTGGTAGCGCGCGTAGAGCGAGTCGATGTCCGCCTGCGCGATCGGGATGGGCTCGCCCAGCTGGCGCGAGAGGTGCACGGTGCGGGCGACGTCCTCGGTCATGACGGCGGCCTTCACGGCCGCCCGGGCGTCCGGCCCGATGGTGAAGACACCGTGGTTCTGCATGAGCACCGCCGGCGAGCGGGAGCCCTTCAGGGTCGCGACGACGCCCTGGCCGATCGAGTCGTCCCCGATGAGCGCGAACGGGCCCACCGGGACGGGGCCGCCGAACTCGTCGGCCATCGCCGTCAGCACGCACGGGATCTCCTCGCCGCGGGCGGCCCACGCGGCGGCGTACGGGCTGTGGGTGTGCACCTGCCCGCCCACGTCGGGCAGGTTCCGGTAGACGTAGGCGTGCGCGGCGGTGTCCGACGACGGCGCCTTGACCCCGTCGACGACGTCCCCGTCCAGGTCGCAGACGGTGATGCCCTCCCACGTCAGCTCGTCGTAGGAGACGCCGCTGCC
>DASQTE010000083.1:0-2973 GCA_035642035.1 Blastococcus sp. | reverse complement strand
GAGCTCGCCCGACGGCTCCGCGGTGTGCCGGGTGTGCTGGGGCTCGAGGTCAACATCAGCTGCCCGAACGTCGAGAGCCGCGGCGAGGTGTTCGCCTGCGACCCGGTGGCCGCGTCCGACGTCGTCTCCGCGGTCCGTGCGGCGGCGGACCCTGCGCACCCGGTCTACGCCAAGCTCAGCCCCGACGTCACGGACATCGTGAGCGTGGCCCGCGCGGTCACCGACGCCGGCGCCGACGGGCTGTCGATGATCAACACGCTGCTCGGGCTGGTCATCGACCCCGACACGATGCGGCCGGTGCTGGGCGGCGTCACCGGAGGGCTCTCCGGCCCCGCGATCCGGCCGGTGGCCCTGCGCTGCGTCTGGCAGGTGCACCAGGCGCTGCCGGAGGTGCCGGTCCTCGGCATGGGCGGCATCCGCAGCGGCCTGGACGCCCTCCAGTTCGTGCTCGCGGGCGCCTCGGCGGTCTCCGTGGGGACGGCGGTCTTCAACGACCCGTCGGCGGTCGCGCGGGTGCACGAGGAGCTGTCGGTCGCCCTCGCCCAGCGGGGGTTCGCCTCCCTGCGCGAGGCCGTCGGCTACGCGCACCGATGAGTGCTCCGTTCGGGAGGCGGCTGGCCGACGCCGTCGCCGCCCGCGGGCCGCTGTGCGTCGGCATCGACCCGCACGCGCCGCTGCTGGAGCGGTGGGGGCTGCCGGACTCGCCGGAGGGGCTGGCCCGCTTCACCGACGCCGTCGTCGACGCCCTGGCCGGATCGGTGGCGGTCCTCAAGCCGCAACTGGCCTTCTACGAGCGGCACGGCTCGCGGGGCCTGGCCGTGCTGGAGGACGGCGTCGCCCGCGCCCGGGCCGCCGGTGCGCTGGTGCTGCTCGACGCCAAGCGCGGCGACATCGGCTCGACCATGGACGCCTACGCCGACTACCTCCGACCCGAGCACCCGCTGCACGTCGACGCGATGACGGTCAGCCCGTTCCTGGGCCCCGGCTCCCTCCAGCCGGCCGTCGACACCGCCCGGCAGCACGGCGGCGGGCTCTTCGTCCTCGCCCGCACGTCGAACCCGGATGCCGGGACCTTCCAGCACGCGCTGGTGGGGGAACGCAGCGTCGCGCAGGCGGTCGTCGACACCGTCGGCGGCTGGAACGCCGAGGACGCGGCCTCCGGGCCCGGTTCCTTCGGCGTGGTCGTGGGCGCCACGCTGCGCGAGATGGACGTCGACCTCGACGTCCTCGGCGGGCCGGTCCTCGCGCCGGGCCTCGGCGCCCAGGGGGGCTCGGTCGGCGATCTCCGGCGGCTGTTCGCGCCGGAGCTGACGGTCGTCCCCACGGTGTCGCGGGACGTCCTCGCGGCCGGCCCGGACGCCTCGGCCCTGCGGGCCGCCGCCGACCGCTGGACGGCGGAACTCGCGGGTTGAGTCGAGCTCTGCCGGCGCTCGGCAGGGCTCACCCTCACCGTCGACGACAGGTCGAGGGTGCACCGACGGTGGGCCCGGGTCGCCGGAGTGGCTGTCCGTCGGCTGACCGGCGTGTCGTCTCACGGCGTGTCGGCGTCCCGACCGGCGGGTTCTCCGCCGCGAACCCGTCGGGTCGCATCCGGAACGGGAACGCACGGTTCCCCTCCCGACCTGCGTTGATCACATATCGTCACCGCGTAGGTGAACACGGTGTGAACCGCTACGACACGCGAGCAGGGTTTTCCCGGCAAAGTAGTGCGTGACCAGCGGATTTGCCGGGAACTAGGTTGGTCGTGAGGCTCAGAGGCGAGCCACCTCCCTCCGATACCTGACGACGACTGCCCGGCCGAAGAGAGCGCCGGGACCGACACGATTGGGTCGCCATGCCATTGCCTGACCTTTCCCCGGAACAACGCGCAGCGGCCCTCGAGAAGGCCGCCGCGGCCCGCAAGGCCCGCGCCGAGTTGCGCGAGCAGCTCAAGAGCAAGGGCGCCACGGTCGGCGACGTCCTCAAGCAGGGCGAGACCGACGAGGTGATCGGCAAGATGCGCGTCTCCGCCGTCCTGGAGTCCCTGCCCGGAGTGGGCAAGGCGCGGGCTGCGAAGATCATGGAGCGCCTGGAGATCTCCCCGACCCGCCGCGTGCGCGGGCTGGGGGCGAACCAGCGGAAGGCGCTCGAGGCCGAGTTCGCGGACGACAAGGCAGTCTGACCCCGGCCCGGACACGGATGCACCCGGACGAGGACGGCGAGTGGTTTCAGGCGATGCGGCACGGCTGACCGTGCTGTCCGGCCCGTCAGGGGTCGGCAAGGGCACGGTCGTGGCCGAGGTCCGGCGCCGGCACCCCGACGTCTGGCTGTCGGTGTCGGTGACCACCCGCCGCCCCCGTCCGGGAGAGGTCGACGGCGTCCACTACCACTTCCTGGACGACGCCGAGTTCGACCGGCTGATCGCGACCGACGGCCTGCTCGAGTGGGCCGAGTACGCCGGCAACCGGTACGGGACCCCCGTCGAGCCGCTGAGGAAGCGGCTGGCCACCGGTGCGCCGGCCCTGCTGGAGATCGAGCTGCAGGGCGCGCGCCAGGTGCGGGCCCGCGACCCGAGGGCGCAGCTGGTCTTCCTGGCCCCGCCGTCGTGGGCCGAACTGGTCAGCCGGCTGGCCGGCCGCGGCTCCGAGCCGCCCGCCGTCCAGGAGCGGCGGCTGGCCCTCGCGCAGGCCGAGCTGGACGCCTCCGGGGAGTTCGACGTGGTGGTCGTCAACGACGACGTGGCCCGGGCGGCCGACGAATTGGTAGGATTGCTGACTGCGCCCTCGCCCGGCCTCGTGCCAGGGGAGTAGCGCCCACGAGGAAGAGTGTCGCCGGTGGTCTGCGCCGGCCGCTTCCTCCCGCCATCGAAAGAGGAGCACGCCCGCCCGTGTCCGGAGTCGCACCTGCCCCCGAGGGCATCACCAACCCGCCGATCGACGAGCTGCTCGAGCGCACCAGCAGCAAGTACGGCCTGGTCATCTTCGCCGCCAAGCG
>DASQTE010000082.1:0-3113 GCA_035642035.1 Blastococcus sp. | reverse complement strand
CGGGACGCCGCTGGTGTGAGGAAGTGGCCGGCGTAGACGTCGACGGCGAGCTCCACGGGCCCGAGGCCCACGATGCCCAGCGCGGTGGCCGACTGCCAGGCCAGCACCCCGATCGACGCCGTGACGACGGCGATCGCGGCGTGCGTCGCGACGGGGCCGAAGCGCTCGGAGAACGCGCACAGCGCGCCACCGGTCGCCAGGCCGACGAGGCCGAGCACGCACAGCAGGAGCACCGGGGTGTCCGGCGCCATCGGGTACGCCGCCCCGACGAGGCACTGCAGCCCGCTCGCCCCGAACAGCAGCGCCAATACGTACGCGGCCGTCGACTGTCTCGCGTGCACGACCCTCACCTCATGCGGGTCACATCGCGCGACGGGCCCGCCCGGTGAAGCGATGTGCCGCGGCCGTCACCCGCAGGAGTGGGAGCGGGCCGGGACCAGGTATGGGCCGGTCCGTGTCCGGCTTGACAGCGTGGGAGCGGGTCTCCAGCCTTCGGCCATGACGGTGATCCCGCTTCCCCGGCACGGGCGATGGGCGTGGGACCTGCGTGGCGAGGGCCGCGGGGTCCGGATCTCGGCGCACGTCGACGTCGGCGTGCTGAACCTGAGCCTGTGGCGGGGCGGCACGTGCGTGGGCACCGCGCAGCTCCTGCCCGGGGACGTCGCCAAGCTGGCGACCGGTCTCACCGAGGGGCTGGCCGAGATCGCGGCGCAGCCCCGCGCACAGGGAGCGGCCCCACTCGACTCCCGGCGCGTGCACGAGCTCGAGCTCCGTCTGGCGGAGGTCGAGGCCCGGCTCGCCCGGTCGGCGCCGCGGCGAGCGGTCGCGGACGCCGTCGGCGCCGTCCGGTCCCGGCTGGTCGCCCGCGGGCTCCGCGCCATGGTCCGCGCCCGCTGAGAGCGGCTACCGCCGGACGTCGTAGACGAGGTGGGTGACCGCCTTGCCCTGGACGATCCGCGGGTCGTCGAACAGCAGCGGCTCGGCCATGCCACCGGTCCCGAAGAACGGCCGTCCCGTGCCCAGCACCGCCGGCACCAGGTTGAGCACCACCCGGTCGATCAGCCCCTCGCGGAGCGCCTGGCCGCCGATGTCGCCGGCGGTCACGGAGACGTCCCGGTCGCCGGCGTAGGCCCGCGCCTGCTCGACGGCGCTGCCGACGCCGTCGGTGACGAACGTGAACGGCGCGGTGTCGGCGTACTCCCAGTCGGTCGGCGGCCGGTGGGTCACCACGAAGGCGTGCTCGCCGTTGGCCGGCACGCCGTTCCAGCCGTTGGTGATGTCGAACAGCCGCCGTCCCATGACGCCGGCGGCGATCGGCGGCGCGAACGACCCGAGGAAGTCTGCGGTCGCCCGGGTCGTGTGGAAGACCCGCGACTCGTCGCTGAAGGTGGTGGCGACGTCGCCGTTCCCGTACCAGTCGAAGAGCGGGCCGACGGTGTCGTCGTCCTTGGCGATGAAGCCGTCGAGCGACACCGCCGCGAAGATGCTGGTGACTCCCATGTCCGTGCCCTCCGATGTCGGGGCGCCCGGGGCCGGGGCGCCTGCCGGGTAGACCTGCCACCCCCGCTCAACTCATCGGTTGAACAGGGAGCGCGGGTCGGAGATCTCGCACGGCTAGCGTGTCCGGGTGCTGCTTCCCTCGTTCCGCCGTCGGCACCGGGCGCTCGTGCTGGGCGGCGCGCGGTCGGGCAAATCCTCCTACGCCGAGGGGCTGCTGGCTCGCGAGCGCTCGGTCGAGTACGTCGCCTGCGGCCTCCTGCCGAGCGGGGAGGACGCCGAGTGGGCCGACCGGGTCGCGCTGCACCGGGCCCGGCGGCCGGCGTCCTGGACGACCACCGAGACCGTCGACCTGGTCGCCGTCCTCGGGCGCACCGGGCCGCCCGTCCTGGTCGACTGCCTGACCACCTGGCTGGCCCGTGTCATGGACGAGTACGGGGTGTGGGCCGGGGAGGCCGGTGCCGACGAGCAGCTGGCGGCGGCGGTCGACGAGGTCGTCGACGCCTGGACCCGGAGCCGGCGCCCGGGCGTGGCGGTCAGCAACGAGGTCGGATCCGGCATCGTGCCGGCCACGCCGTCGGGACGGCGGTTCCGCGACGAGCTCGGCGTGCTCAACGCGCGGGTCGCCGCAGCGTCGGACCGGGTGTGGTTGGTGACGGCCGGGCTGCCCCAGCGGCTGCGCTGATCAGCCGAGGGGGACGACGGCGCCCTCGCTGGCGCTGCGCCGCGCGGCGTCGAGCACCGTCATCGACGCGACCGCATCGGCCGGCTCGACCGGCAGCGGACCCAGGCCCCGCACCGCCCGCGCGAACGCCGGGTAGAAGGTGTCCCAGGCGCCGTGCTCGGTGGGCACCGTCTCGGCGAAGGCGCCGCGATGCACCCGCCCCCATCGCTCGGCCGGCTCAGCGCCCCAGGCGGACCGGAGGCTCGCCGGGGTCTCGCCGGCCAGCAGCAGTTCCTCCTGGATGTCCATCAGGGTGCGGTTGACGTAGCCGGCCTCGGTGCCGGTCACGCGGAACCGCGGTCCCGGCGCCGGCTGGCTCCAGCTGCCCCACAGGTGCGACCGCGCGCCGCCGACGTGGGTGAGCGCCACGAAGACGTCGTCGTCCAGGCCGTTGCCGCGCGGCCGCCACTCGGCGTAGACGGACCCGACCGGCCCGAGCAGCACCAGCGCCTGGTCGACGAGGTGGCTGCCGAAATCCAGCAACGTGCCACCGCCCGAGGCGCCCGGTCCGTCGTCCGGGGCGAGCCGCTCGAACCGCGACTCGAAGCGCACGATCTCCCCGAGCACCCCGTCGGCGACGAGCCGGCGGACGGTCAGGAAGTCGGAGTCCCACCGCCGGTTCTGGTACGGCGAGAGCGCCAGCCCACGCTCGCGGGCGAGCTCCGTCGACCGGCGGGCCGCGGCGGCGTCGAGTGCGAACGGCTTGTCGCAGACGACGGCGAGGCCGAGCTCCAGCGCCTGGTCGGTGAGCTCGCTGTGCGTCGCCACCGGCGGCGCCCGGCCCGTCCTGGGGCGCGAGCCGCTCGAACCGGGACTCGAACCTGACCAGGTCGCCCAGCGCCCCCTCCGCCACCAGCCGTCGGACGGTCAGGAAGTCGGAGTCCCACCGGCG
>DASQTE010000081.1:0-8083 GCA_035642035.1 Blastococcus sp. | reverse complement strand
GGGGCCCTGCTGCTGCCGGTGTCGGCCTGCTCGTTCTCGTCGAACGGGGTCAGCTGCAGCGCCAGTTCGTGCACGGTCACCCTCTCCGGCGACGGCGCCGAGGTCGACATCCTCGGCACCACGCTCACGTTCGGCGGCGTCCAGGACGGCCGGGCCTCCCTCGGGGTGGGCGACGCCAGCGTGTCCTGCGCCGAGGGCGAGACCGTCACCGCCGGTCCGCTCGAGCTCCAGTGCTCCAGCGTCACCGACGACTCGGTGGAGCTCAGCGCCTCCCTCGGCTGAGCGGCCGGCTCAGCCGGCCGCGTGGGCGATGTCGACGACGACCCGCGTCGGCCCGGTCAGGCTGTAGACCCGGAACGGGTACTGCCCTGTGGTGCCGAGGAACGCCAGCGAGGTGCCCTCGTAGGTCGCACCCCAGACCACCTCGGTGAGCACCGTGGTGTCCGCGCTGGTCAGCGGCCCGCCCGCGTACTCCTCGACCCCGGTGTCGTAGGGGTAGCCGGCGCCGGTCAGCGTGACCTGCAGGACGGCGTCCCCGGCGACGTCGACCGGGTCTCCGGTGCCCTGCGCCGCTGCCACGTCCACGTACCGGACGTCCCAGCCCGGGGTGCCGGTCCCGCCCACCTCGAGGACGACGCGGTCGAAGCCCTCGTGCGCGCCGATCCGGATGTCGCTCACGGTCACCCGGGCGTCCGCCGAGGCGTCCGCGGTGTCGGGCTCCACGTCGGCCGGCAGGTCCGGTGCGTCCGCCGTCCCCTCCTCCTCGGTGTCCGCTGACGCCGACTCGGATGCGGCACCCGTCGCGGGCTCCTCCACGGTCGCCGAGGACGACGCGGACGTCTCCGGCGCGTCCTCGCCGCAACCGGCCAGGAGCGGGCCGGCGAGGAGGACGCAGAGGAGTGCCGCGGCGGTGCGGGGACTGGTGCTCACCGGCGGAGTTTCGCAGCAGTCGGCCCCCGCGCCGGGGTGCGCCACGGGGCCATGTATTGTTTCTTCCGCCCCCGGCGAACTACGAGCCCCCATCGTCTAGTGGTCCAGGACGCCGCCCTTTCAAGGCGGTAGCACGGGTTCGAACCCCGTTGGGGGCACGCACGACAGCACGATCAGCAAGGCCCTGTAGCGCAGTTGGTTAGCGCGCCGCCCTGTCACGGCGGAGGTCGCGGGTTCGAGTCCCGTCAGGGTCGCTCTCCGGTGGAGACACCGGGAGGGGCAGGTAGCTCAGTCGGTACGAGCGCTCGCCTGAAAAGCGAGAGGTCGGCGGTTCGACCCCGCCCCTGCCCACCAGCACTTCACGGCCCCGTCCCGGGTCCCGCCCTGAGCGAGGGTGGGAGGACGGGGTCCTTCTTCAGACCCAGGTGCGGTCCGCCGCCACTTGCGCGTAGACGTCGGCGTGCACCCGCCGCACGGCGGTCCGCTGCTCCTCCCGCCATCCCCGCTCGGCCGGCCTCGGCATCGGCCGGGTCAGCGCGGCGCCGATCGCGGCGGTGAGCGACACCGGGTCCAGGCGTCCCTGCTGGTGGTTGCCGTAGGACACGACGTCCGACCACTGGTCGGCGTACCAGCCGCAGCTGGGGGCGACGACGCGGGTGCCGACGTCGCGGCAGGTCTCCAGGTCGCGCGAATGGCTCCCGCACGGCTCCGGCAGCACCGCCACGTGCAGCTGCTGCAGCTGGGCCGTCCGCTCGTCGGCCGGGTGCACCACCAGTTCGAGCTCCCCGGCGGCGGCCAGCTTGCGCACCGCGCTGCCGATCCACGGCTCGTCGACCGCGTCCACGAACACCCGAAGGCGCCCCCCACCGGACACCGCGCCCGACAGCGCCGCCCGCACCAGCGCCGCGGGGTCGGGCGCCGCCGCAGAGATCCGGCCGAGCCGCAGCCCGACCAGCCCCCGCTCCGCACCGAGCCCGAGATCGGCCAGCGCCATCGACGGGTGGGCGACCACGATCGCCGTCCGGCCGAACTGCTCGGCGATCTCGTCGGCCGCGCCCGGCGTGAGCGTGAAGACCACCTCCGCGGTCGACAGCACCGCGTCGAGGTGGGCGTCCATGGCGGGATCCCGCGGGCAGTCGTCCGCCGCGTCCGCGGCACCGAGCCGGTGGACGGTGACCACCAGCGGGATGCCGAGCCGCCGCACGGTCTCGGTCCAGCACTGCACGGCGACCGCCGCCACGTGCGCCTGCCCGGTGTGCAGGTGCAGGACGTCGATGTCCGCGGCGTGCGCCTCGAGGTAGGCGACGTCCAGCCACGGGCTCAGGTCGCCCGACGGCCCGACCCGGACGACGTCCGGCGGCAGGACGGCGTCGACGTAGGGGTCGGCGAACGGGATCGTCGCCACGCGGACGGGGCCGCTCCGGGAGAGCGGCCCCCTGGCATCAGGGGGGTCTGCGGGCATCACCGGGTCTGTCGGCTCCTCGTGCGGTCGAGCACTGCCACAGCACTGCCGCGACGACGGTGTGCTGCTCGACGGTCTCAGCGCCCGGCCAGGATGTTCGAGCCGGTCGCAGTTCGCCCTACCCCGGCCCTCCCGGGGTGAACCCGTGATCAACTCCATCGTGCGAGCGGGAACCCCTGCTCACCCGCGCACACCCGCCGTGGCCGCCCGGTGCGCGTGCACCAGCGTGATGGCCAGCGCCCCCTCGCCGACGGCCGACGCCACGCGCTTGACCGACCCCGACCGCACGTCGCCGGCGGCGAACACGCCGGGCAGGCTGGTCTCCAGGAGGGCAGGCGGCCGCTCCAGCGGCCACCCGGGCGAGACGTCGTCCCCGAGCAGCTGCGAGCCGGTGAGCAGGAAGCCCCACCGGTCCCGGGCCAGGGTGTCGGTCAACCAGCCGGTCCGGGGCTCGCTGCCGATGAGCACGAACAGCACCCCCTCCTCGACCGTCTCCGCACCGCTGTCCAGGTCGCGGATGGTGACCGTCTCGAGGAAGTCGCCGCCGGTCCCGCCGACGACCTGCGCGCGCGGCCGGAGGTGGACGTTGGGCAGGGCGTCCAGCTCGCGGATCAGGTAGTCCGACATGGTCTCGACCAGCGAGGCCCGCCGGACGAGCACGGTCACCTCGTCGGCGTACCGGGAGAGGTGGACGGCCGCCTGCCCGGCGGAGTTGCCGCCGCCGACCACGAACACGTGCCGCCCGCGCATGGCCGGCGCCTCGCTGACCGCCGCGCCGTAGAAGACCCCGCGCCCGGTGAGGGCCTCGAGCTCCGGGACGCCGATCCGCCGCCAGCTGGCACCCGTGGCGACGACGACGGCCCGGGTGAGCACCGAGGCGCCGTCGCTGAGCGTCATCCGCAGCAGGCCGTCCTCGGGGGCGATCGACTGGGCCGAGCGCATGAAATGGAACGTGCTGCCGAACGCCCAGGCCTGCTGGTACGCGCTGAACGCCAGCCGGTTCCCGCTGATGCCGGTCGGGAAGCCGGGATAATTCCGGATCAGTGAGCTGGTGCCGGCCTGGCCACCGACGGCCTCGGGCTCGAGCACGAGCGTCTTCAGGCCCTCCGACGCGGCGTAGACGCTCGCCCCCAGCCCGGCCGGGCCGGACCCGGCGACGACCAGGTCGAAGACGGTGTCGGTGTCCAGCGGGGTGAGCAGCCCGAACGCGTCGGCGATCTCCAGGTCGCTCGGGTCCTCCAGCACCGGCCGCTCGGGGCGGAACCGCAGCTGGACCACCGGCAGCCTCGGCGCCTCCAGCTTGAGGCCCGCGAGCACGGCCGCCCCGTCGGCGGAGTCCGCGTCGTAGAAGCCGAGCGGGATGCGGTTGCGGGTGAAGCTGTCGCGCAGGTGCTGGGCGCGTTCGGACCAGCGGTCGCCGATCATCCGGACCGCCTCGAAGCCGCCGCCCTGCCGGGCCGACCACTCCTCCAGGATCTCGGTCATCGCCCGGTGGAACTCCTCGTCGCCCACCACCTCGGGCACGTAGGACCACCGGTCGAGCTGGCCCAGCGTCAGCGCCTCGAAGATCGGCCGCGCGGTGTCGAAGTCGCCCCACCGCACCACCGCGACCGCCATCGCTCCCTGGTGGTGGCGGTGCACCGACCGCAGGACCTCCAGCCCCTCCGGCTCCGCGGCCCCCAGGCCACCGAGGATCGCGGCCACCGGCAGGCCCTCGGGCAACCGCTCTCCGACGTCCCCGGGCACCGCGCACCCGATGACGGCGTAGTCGCGGCCGTAGCGGCGCTCGAGCTCCGCGCTCAGCGAGCCGCGTGCCGCGTCGTCGCGGGTGAGGACGACGAGCGCCGCCCGCTGCTCCTCAGCCACGGCTGCGGCTCGCCGCCGCCGGGGCAGCCCGCCAGCCTGCGGCCCCGGTGAGGACGACGGCGACCGCCACCCCGATGAAGATCCAGGCCGGCGCCGAGTCCCAGTCCAGCGTGCTCGGGAACCGGGCCACGGCGAGGAGCACCAGCACGCCGAACACCGTGTAGGCGATCGCCGCGGTGCGCAGCCGGCGGAGGTCACCGGCCACCGCCGCCAGTGCCGTCGCCAGCCCGAAGGCGAGCAGCCAGGCCGCCACGACGCGCGCCGTGAAGGGCGTCAGCGGCCACGGCCAGACCCACTCCGCCGTCAACGGGTCGACGTAGAGCAGCGCACCGACCACCAGGAGCACGGCCGACTCCAGCGCCAGCGCCAGCCGCAGCACGACGGGGACCGGGTCACGCGGCGGCGGGTCATCGCCGGGGGTCCGCTCCTGAAGCACGAGCAGCACGGCCATCGCGACGGGGATCGCGATGTAGACGGCGAGCCAGAACCAGGCCGCCCCCTTCGCCAGGAGGTCCAGCCCCCCGAAGTCGTCGTCGAAGTGCAGGCGGTTGATGTGCAGGAGCGTCGCGACCAGCGTGAGGACGACGAAGACGAAGATCGTCAGCACCGGGACGCGGCTGTGCGCCCACACCGGATCGCGCAGCGACAGGACGACCAGCACGAAACCCGCGCCGTAGCCCGCGCCGATGAACGCGGCGGTCAGCGGTGGCTCGATGGTCCACGCGAACGTCTGCGACGTGTTGTCCGCGAGCACGAAGAGCGCGATGGTCGCCAGCGCCGTGAGCACCGCGAACGCCCCGAGGAGGGCGCGCATGCCCGCGAGCGTCGTGCGGTGGCGGGGCGCTGCCGACGTCGTGGGGGGAGCAGGGTTCACGAGTGCCTCCCGAGCACATCGGGCCCCCCGTGCGCGGTTGTCGAGCGGCACGATCGAACCACCGCGGGAGCCGCCTGTCATCGCCTTTCCGGCCCACCCCGGGATCCCTAGACTCCGGCCACACGGTCCGGTGACGGGAGGCCTCGTGGCCGCAGAGAGCCGGGCGCCCGCCGACGCCCCCGGGCAGATCGCCACCCCCGACCGCCGCCTGCGGGTCTTCGTCTCCTCCACGCTCGAAGAGCTCGCGGCCGAGCGCTCCGCCGTCCGCGCCGCCGTCCGCCGGCTGCACCTGACCCCGGTCATGTTCGACCTCGGCGCCCGGGCGCACCCCCCGCGCGAGCTGTACCGGGCCTACCTGGAGCAGAGCGACGTCTTCGTCGGCGTCTACGGCGAGCGCTACGGCTGGATCGCCCCCGACATGGGCATCTCCGGCCTGGAGGACGAGTACGAGCTCTCGGCGGCGCACCCCCGGCTGCTCTACGTCCGCCGTACGGCCCCCGCGCGGGAGCCGCGCCTGGCCGAGCTCATCACCCGCATGCAGTCGGAGAGCGGGTCCTCCACCACGCCCTACGACGACCCGGAGGACCTGGCCGAGCGGGTGGCCGACGACCTCGCCGTCCTGCTCACCGAGCGGTTCGCCGCCCCGCGGGCCGCGCCGATCCCCGGCCTGGCGGCGGGCTGGCTGCCCACGCCCGCCGCGTCGCTGGTCGACCGGCGGGCGGAGCTCGCCTTGGTCACCGGACTGCTGCGCGACCCCGCGGTGCGGCTGGTCACGGTGAGCGGCCCGGGCGGGATCGGGAAGTCGCGGCTGGCCGTCGCGGCCGCGCAGGAGCTCGCCCCGGAGCGGGACGCGGTCTGGCTGGTGGACCTGCAGTCCGTGCGGGACCCCGCCGACGTGGGCGGCGCCGTGGCCGCCGCGCTCGGCGTCGAGGCCGAGGGGCGTCGCCCGGTCCTGGAGGTCGTCGCCGACCGGCTGGCCGGCCGGCGCACGCTCCTGCTGGTCGACAACCTCGAGCAGGTCTTGGGCGCCGCTCCAGAGCTGGCCGCCCTGCTGGCCCGCTGCCCGCGCACCCAGCTGCTGGCGACCAGCCGCAGTCTGCTGCGGCTGCGCGGGGAGCACGACGTCCCGCTGGGCCCCCTCGCCGTCCCCACCCGCGGGCCCGGCGACGGCGGGAGCCCCGCCGTCCAGCTCTTCGTGGAGCGCGCCCGGCAGGCCGATCCGGGCTTCACCCTGGACGGCCCCGCCGCCGCGGCCGTCGGCGAGCTGGTCCGCCGCCTGGACGGGCTGCCCCTGGCGATCGAGCTCGTGGCCGCCCGGGTGCGCACGATGCCGCCGGCCGCGCTCCTGCGCCGGCTGGACCGGGCGCTGGACATGCGCGCCGCGGAGGTGGACGTGCCGGACCGGCAGCGCACGCTGCGCGCCACCGTGGGCTGGAGCCACGACCTGCTGGACGACGACGCGAAGGCGCTGCTCGCCCGGCTGTCGGTGTGCGCCGCCGGCGCGACCATCGACACCGCCGAGGCGGTCGGCGCGGTCGACGGCGACCTCGACGTCCCCGAGGTGCTCTCCGACCTCGTGGGGCACAGCCTCGTGATGCCGTCGGACACCGGCGAGGGCGAACCGCGCTTCCGCATGCTGGAGGTGGTCCGCACGTTCGCCGCGGAACGGCTGCTCGAACGCGGCGAGGAGACGGCGACCCGCGAGCGGTGGGCTCGGCACCTGACGACCGTCAGCGCCGCGGCGGGAGCGGGCCTGGTCGGCCCGGACCGCGCCCTGTGGCTCGCGCGCCTCGACGGCGAGACCACCGACCTCCAGGAGGCCGTGCGCTGGGCGGTGGCCACCGACCGCGCCGACCTCGCCGTCGCGCTGACCGCCCCGCTCGCCCGGTGGTGGTGGGCGCGCGGGCTCCTGGTGACGATGGCCGCCGTCGCGGAGGAGACGGCCCGGCTCCCGTCCGCCGCCGGCCTCCCCCAGGAGTCCGCCGCCCTCCTCCGGTGGGCGCGGGGGAGCATGCGCATCGCCCTCGGCCAGGAGGAGGCGGCGGCGCCGCTCCTGACCGCCGTCGTCGAGGACGCCCGGCGTCGGGACGATTCCTGGCTGCTGGGGCTCGGGCTGGTGGGAGTGGGGATGACCCGCACGGCGGAGGACCCCGACCTCCCGGCGCTCTTCGAGGAGGCCGTGCAGGCCCTGCGGCGCTCCGGCGACAACTGGTCGGTGGCGTTCGCGCTGGTGCCGCACGGGAACGCCGCCCTGCTCGCCGGGGACGTGCCGGCCGCCCGCCGGGCGCACGAGGAGGCGCTGGGCCTGGCCCGGGAGCTGGGCGACGACCACCTGACCGCCACGCTGCTCGACCAGCTCGGGTTCGACGCGCTGATGGCCGGGGACCCCACCACCGCCCGCACGCACCTGGCCGCGGCCGCGACCCTGCACCGGGCCGGCCAGGACCGCGAAGGGCTCGCCTACTGCCTGGACGGACTGGCCGGCCTCGCATTGCTGACCGGTGATGCCGGCTCCGCCGCCCGGCTCAGCGGTGCCGCCGACGGGGTCCGGACCGCCCTCGGCATGGCCGTCTGGCCCATGCTCCGCCCGATCATGGCGCAGCTGGCCGAGGGGATCCGGGCCGTGCTCGGGGACGCCGACGACCGCGCCGCCCGCGCGGAGGGCGCCGCCGCGGACCCGTGGATGGTCCTGGACGACGCGCTCAGCCCGGCTGGGTAGTTCCCCGTGCCGCCCGAGCACGGGCGTAGGCGGGGGCGCGGAACCGGGCCATGGGGCCGTCGGGCACGAGACCGGGCGGCGGGTTCTGGACGGCGTCGAACCGGACGTCGGGGTCGAGGGCCGGCAGCGGCTCGCGCAGGGTCAACCGGGCGAACGGCCGCCAGGGCCCGAGTCCCCGGCACACGGCGAGGGTGAACCGCAGGCCGTCCCGGGACACCGCCGCGGCGAGCGG
>DASQTE010000080.1:0-6293 GCA_035642035.1 Blastococcus sp. | reverse complement strand
CCACGGCCGCCGCCGGTTCCACCACCGGACGTACGCGAGCCACGGCCCACCTTGCGGGCAGCCGAGACGTAACGGGAGAAGACGTCGCGCATCTCCTTGGCGTTCTTGTCCGCCAGGTCGATCTCGTACGAGGTGCCGTCGAGGGAAAAGGCCACCGTCTCATCGGCCGAGAGGTTCTCGTCGAGGTCGTCGCTCAGGATGACCTGAACCTTGCGCGCCATTTATGTTCCTCACTTGTCCAGCGGCCCGGGAGCCGAACGGCAATTATCGCCCGGTGGGGACGACGAAGCCATTACAGCACATAGCGTCGCCATTCAGAAAGCCTCTACCGCATGGCGCCCGATGGTGTGAAGAGAACCGGCCGGTTCTGCCCGCCGCTACTGAGAAGTAATGGGGCGGACCAACGGGAACAAGATGGTCTCGCGAATTCCGAGACCGGTGAGCGTCATCATGAGCCGGTCCATGCCCATCCCCATACCGCCGGTCGGTGGCATGCCGTACTCCAATGCCTCGAGGAAATCCTCGTCGAGCGCCATGGCCTCCGGGTCGCCGGCCGCGGCAAGGGCCGCCTGAGCGGTGAACCGCTCCCGCTGCACGACGGGGTCCACGAGCTCCGAATAGGCCGTCGCCCGCTCGATGCCGCCGATGTAGAGGTCCCACTTCTCCGCCACGCCGGGCTGGGACCGGTGCGCCCGGGTCAGAGGCGAGGTGTCCAGCGGGTAGTCGATGACGAACGTCGGCGCCTGGAGCGTGTGCTGCACCAGCGCCTCGAAGAGCTCCTCCACGACCTTGCCCGGCAGCCAGGCGGGATCGACGCCGATGTCGTGCCGCTCGGCGATGGCCCGCAGCTTCTCCACCGGCGTCTCGGGGGTGACCGCTTCGCCCACGGCGTCGGAGACCACCGAGTAGAGCGGCACCTGCGGCCACTCCCCCGACAGGTCCACCTCGGTGCCGTCGTGGTGCCGCGCGACGTGGTCGCCGAACAAGGCCAGGCAGCATTCCTGGACGAGTTCCCGGGTGAGGGTCGCCATGACCTGGTAGTCGGCGTACGCCTGATAGGTCTCGAGCATCGCGAACTCCGGGGAGTGCGAGCTGTCGGCACCCTCGTTGCGGAAGTTCCGGTTGATCTCGAAGACGCGGTCCAGGCCGCCGACGATGCACCGCTTGAGGAAGAGCTCGGGCGCGATGCGCAGGTACAGATCGAGGTCGAACGCATTCATGTGCGTGCGGAACGGACGTGCGGCGGCGCCACCGTGCACCGTCTGCAGCATCGGGGTCTCCACCTCGAGGAACCCGCGGGAGGACAGCCCGGCGCGCAGGGTCGACATCACGGTGGCCCGCTGGCGGACCGTGCGGCGGGCCTCGTCCCGGACGATGAGGTCGACGTAGCGGCGGCGGACCCGGAGCTCCTCGCTCATGGGCTTGTGCGCGACCGGCAGCGGCCGCAGCGACTTCGAGGTCAGCTGCCAGGAGTCGGCGAAGACCGACAGCTCCCCGCGGCGCGACGTCCCGACCTCCCCGGTCACGAGCACGTGGTCGCCGAGGTCGACGTCGGCCTTCCAGGCGGACAGGGAGTCCTCCCCCACCCGGTCCCGGGACAGCATCACCTGGAGCTCGCTGTCGCCCTCGCGCAGCGTCGCGAAGCAGAGCTTGCCGGTGTTCCGGAAGAAGATGACCCGGCCGGTGATCCCGACGGTCTCGCCGGTCATGGTGTCCGGCTCGAGATCTGGGTGGGCGGCGCGGACGGCGGCCAGCGTCGTCGTCCGCGGGACGGTCACCGGGTAGGGGTCGATCCCGCTCTCCCGCAGGCGGTCGAGCTTCGCCCGCCGGACCCGCATCTGCTCGGGGAGCTCCTCCGGAGCTGATTCGTCGTCGGTGTCCGGTGCGGCGGGGCCTTCGATCACGGGAGCAGAGCCTACGGGCAGGCCTACCGGCGTCCGGCCGGGGAACCACCGGCCTGATGGCGCTCGAAGGCCAGCCGGAGCCCGTGAACGGTCAGGTCCGGCTCCCGCTCCCCGATCGAGCGGCAGCTGTCGACGACCAGCGGCGCCAGCCCGCCGGTGGCGACGACGACCGGCGCGGCACCGAACTGCGCCACGATCTCGGCCGCGATCCGGGCCACCAGCCCGTCGACCAGCCCCGCGAAGCCCAGGACGAGGCCGGACTGCAGCGCCGCCACGGTGTTCTTGCCGATCGCCTGGGGCGGGACGGTGAGCTCGACCGACCGCAGCTGGGCGGCCCGGTTGGCCAGCGCGTCCAGGCTGACCTCCACGCCGGGAGCCAGCGCGCCGCCGAGGAACTGCCCGTCCGGGCCGACGGCGTCGACGTTGGTCGACGTCCCGAAGTCGACGACGACGACCGGCCGGCCGCGCCCGTCGGGCCAGCGGCCGAACAGCTCGTGCGCGGCGAGCGCGGTGACGACGCGGTCGGCACCCACCTCGCGCGGGTTGTCGACGTGCAACGGCACCCCGGTGCGCACGCCGGGGCCGATGAGCACCACCGGCACCTCGAGGGAGTCGAGGAGCTGGCGCAGCGCCGGCAGGAGCGCGGGGACCGTCGAGCACGCGGCCACCCCGGTCACCTCGGTGTCGCGCAGCAGGCCGCGCCAGAGCATGCGCAGCTCGTCGGACGTCGCCCGCGCGGACGTGGTCACCCGCCAGCAGCCGACCCGGTGCTCGCCGTCGAACGTGGCGAGGACGGTCTGGCTGTTCCCGATGTCGACGGTCAGCAGCACGGCCGCGCCCCGCCCGGCCGCGCCGTCACCTGACGGGGACGCCGAGGTCGCTGCGCTGCTGGTCGGTCGCGCCGGGCACCGGGGCCGAGGGGTCGCCGCCGAGCTCGACGACGCGGTTGGCGCCGTCGACGTGCACCACCTTCGGGATGTAGCTCTTCGCCTCGGTCTCGTCCATGACGCCGTAGCTGATCATGATCACGAGGTCGCCGGGGTGGACGAGGTGGGCGGCCGCCCCGTTGATCCCGATGACGCCGGTACCGCGCTCGCCGGGGATCACGTACGTCTCGAGGCGGGCGCCGTTGGTGACGTCGACGATCGCGACCTGCTCGCCGGGGAGCAGGTCGGCGGCGTCGAGGAGGTCCTCGTCGATCGTCACCGAGCCCACGTAGTGCAGGTCGGCCTGGGTGACCGTCGCACGGTGGATCTTGGACTTGAGCATCGTGCGCATCATCGGATCTCTCCCAGCGTGACGGCGGTGTTGTCGAGGAGTCGGGTGCTGCCGGCGCGGACGGCGACCAGCAGGCGGGCCGGGCCGGCGGCGGGTGCCGGGCCCAGATCGGTGTCGGTGAGTTCGAGGTAGTCCTGGAGCAGCGAGGGCTCGGTGTCGAGCACGGCCCGGGCGGCGGCCAGGACGGCGTCGGCGCCGTCGGGACCCGCGGCCGCCCCGGCCCGGAGCGCCGCGGAGATCGTCCGCGCCGCCGACCGCTGCTCGGGGTCGAGGTAGCGGTTGCGGCTGGACAGCGCCAGCCCGTCGTCCTCGCGGACGGTCGGGACCCCCACCACCTCGACCGGCAGGGCCAGTTCCCGGGCCATCGCCCGGATCAGGGTGAGCTGCTGGTAGTCCTTCTCGCCGAAGAGGGCGACGTCCGGGCGGACCAGGCCGAACAGCTTGGCGACGACGGTGAGCACGCCGGCGAAGTGGCCGGGGCGGACCGCGCCCTCGAGCACCGACCCCAGCGGGCCCGGGTCGACGGTCACCCCGACCGCCCGGGGCGGGTAGACCTCGTCGACCGGCGGGTGGAAGACGACGTCGGCGCCCTCGTCGGCCAGCGCGGCGAGGTCGGCGTCCCAGGTGCGCGGGTAGCGGTCGAAGTCCTCGCCGGGGCCGAACTGGGTGGGGTTGACGAAGACCGAGGCGACGACGGTTGCCGCGCGCCCGCGGGCGGCGCGGACCAGCGTCCGGTGGCCCTCGTGCAGCGCGCCCATGGTCGGGACGAGCGCGACCGGTCCGGGCAGGTCCGCGAGGATCCGCCGGAGGTCGGCGACGGTCTCGGCGACCGCAGGGCTGGTGCGCACGGCGGTCACCGGAGGGGGGTCTCGTCGCGGCTGCCGTCCAGCAGGTCGAGCAGCGGGGCGCCCTCGTGCCGCTTGAGCCGGCCGGCTGCCAGCGCGCGCTCGGTCGTCCGGCGGGCCATGGCGACGTAGGCGGCGACGGACTCCGGCGCCCGCTCGGTGAGGGTGTCCAGGTGGTTCCGGACGGTGCCGACGTCTCCCCGGCTGACCGGCCCGGTCAGCCCGCGGTCGCCCCGGCGCAGGCCGTTGTCGAGCGCGGCGGTGAGCAGCGGCGCCAGGACGCGGGCCGGGTCGCCGACCCCCGCCGTCCGGAGCAGGTCGGCGGCCTCGGCGACGAGGGTGACCAGGTGGTTGGCGCCGGTGACCAGGGCGGCGTGGTACAGCCGCCGGTCGTCCTCGGCGACGAAGAACGGCTCGCCGCCCATCTCCAGGACCAGCGTCTCGGCGACCGCCCGGTACTCCGGCCGGCTGGTGACGCCGAAGGGGGCGCCGGCCAGCCGGTCGGCGTCCTCGGGGGCGCCGGAGAACGTCATGGCCGGGTGCAGCGCGAGCGGCAGGACGCCGGCCCGCTCGGCGGGCGCGAGGACGGCGAGCCCGTGCGCGCCGGAGGTGTGGAAGGTGAGCTGACCGGCCCGCCAGGCGCCGGTCTCGGCGAGGCCGGACACCAGGCCGGCGAGCGTGTCGTCGGGGACGGCGAGCACCACGAGGTCGGAGGCGGCGACCACCTCGTCGGCGGGGACCAGCGGGACGCCGGGCAGCAGGCGGGCGGCGCGCTCGGCGGAGGCGGCGGAGAGGCCGCTGGCGGCGACGACGTCGTGACCGGCGGCGGTGAGCGCTGCGCCGAGGACGGCGCCGACCCGGCCGGCGCCGATGACGCCCACGCGGAGGCGGGCGGGCGCGGCGGCCGCGGGACGTGATGGGTGGGCGGGAGACGGTACTCCGCGATGGGTCCTGCGGGCAGCAGGCATCGTGCACCCTCTCGTTCCAGTCCCTCGCGGGTACCGGACGTCGGTGGCCTCCACCGTTGGAGGCCGCTCAGGGGTCGTGCGGGTGGCGCGGCGGTGCGGTGGCGTCTCCCCGCTGCAACCGGATGTGTCGCGCGGTTCGATCGCCGAAGGCGAGTGTGTGACCGGTTCCCGGCCGCCGCAATGCCGGGCGGCTGTGTCATCCCTCACGGGGGCACCCGAAGGCGTGGCGGCGGGCCTGCCTAGCGTGGGCGCGTCAGCACAGCGAGGGACAGGAGAACCACGTGGGCACGATGGACGGGCGGACGGCCCTGGTCACCGGCGGCAGCCGGGGCATCGGACTGGCGATCGCGGCGAGCCTGGTCGAGCGCGGCTCCCGGGTGGTGATCACGGCTCGCAAGCCCGAGGCGCTGGCCGAGGCGGTCGAGAGCCTGGGTGGGCCGGAGGTCGCCGTCGCGGTGGCCGGCCACGCCGGGGACGCGGAGCACCGGGCAGAGGCGGTCCGGACGGCGGTCGAGACCTTCGGCAGCCTGGACATGCTCGTCGGCAACGTCGGCGTCAACCCGGTCTACGGGCCCATGACCGACCTGGACCTGGACGCGTTCCGCAAGATCCTCGACACGAACGTGGTCTCCTCGCTCGGCCTGGTGCAGGAGGCGTGGAAGGCCTGGATGGCGGAGCACGGCGGCTCGGTCCTCTTCGTCGCGTCGGTCGCCGGCCTGCGGTCGTCGGAGAACATCGGGGCCTACGGGGTGAGCAAGGCCGCGATGATCAACCTGACCACGCAGCTGGCCGTGGAGCTCGGCCCGACGGTCCGGGTCAACGCGGTCGCCCCGGCCGTGGTGAAGACCCGCTTCGCCGGTGCGCTGTACGAGGGCCGGGAGGACGAGGTCGCCGCCGAGTACCCGGCTGGACGGCTCGGTGTGCCCGAGGACGTCGGAGAGGCCGCCGCCTACCTGCTCGGGGACGGGGCCGGCTGGGTGACCGGCCAGACGCTGGTCCTCGACGGCGGCCGGCTGTCGCGCGGGCGCTGAGCGCTCAGTCGGTGCCGAGCACCCGGGCCAGGACGTCGTCCTGCTCGTCCTCGTCCCGGTAGCGGCGGCGCCGCCGGCCGCCGGTGCTGGGGCTGACCCCGTTCTCGGCCAGGATGTCGGCCAGCCGCTTCTCGTGCGGCGGCGACGGCGGGCCGGAGGGCTCGGCCGGCGGCTCCGCGGGCACTGCGACGCGGTAGCCGCCGCGGTCGTCGATCCGGATCGGCGGGTTGGGGACGAGCGGGCGCTGGGTCGTCGTCGCGGCCGCGA
>DASQTE010000079.1:0-9343 GCA_035642035.1 Blastococcus sp. | reverse complement strand
CCCGGCGATCATCGCCTCCAGCCGCGCCACCAGCTCCGGGTGCTCGGCGACGCGTGGGTCGACCGCGCCGTCGCGAACACCACGCCGTTCACCGCCGACTTCCAGGACTTCATCACCCGCACCGCGTGGGGCGACCTGTGGCAGCGGCCCGGCCTGGCCCGCCGCGACCGCAGCCTGATGACGCTGTCGATCACCATCGCGCTGCGGCACTGGGAGGAGTTCGCCCTCCACGTGCGCGCGGCCAAGAACAACGGGCTGACCGACGACGAGATCGCCGAGGTCATCCAGCACGCGGCGATCTATGCCGGCGTCCCGGCCGCCAACCACGCCTTCAAGGTGGCCGCACCCATCCTCGAGGAGCTCCGCGGCACCTCCGCCTGAGACCGGATCGCCTTCCCGGCCGCGCCTCCGCGTGGGACGGTCTGGCCCGGCCGTCACCGGCGGAGTGTCGGCCGCGCGGCGGCTCCGATCGAGGTGATGGGCATGGCCGACGTCCGTACGACGGTGCAGGAGCCGCGTCGCGGCACGTTCCCGAACGGCATGGAGTACCTGACGTGGGGCGACGGTCCCCGGACGCTGCTGTCCATCCTCGGTGGCCCGGGCAGCTTCGTCCCCACCGGCATGATGGCCCGGATGCTCGTGCGCCAGTCCCGGCCCTACGTCGCGGCCGGCTACAGGGTCTGGATCGTGACCCGCCGCCGCGACATGCCGGCCGGGCACGGCCTGGCCGACATGGCCGACGACTACGCCCAGGTCATCGCGGAGGAGCTCGGTGGCCGGGTGGACCTCGTGGTCGGCGAGTCGTTCGGCGGGATGGTCGCCCAGTACCTGGCGGCGCGCCACCCCCAGCGGCTGGAGCGCCTCGTCCTCGTCGTCGCCGGCTGCGAGGCGAGCGAGTGGGGCAAGGACGTGGACACGCGGATGGCCACCGCCCTCGCGCGGAAGGACGCCACGGGGTCCGGGACGGCATTCGCCGAGTACTTCCTGCCGGGGGACCGCATGCGCTGGCCCCGCCGGCTGCTCGGGCCCCTCGTCGGCCGGGCGCTGTTCGCCGACGAGCCGTGCCCGCCCGGCGACGTCCTGACCGAACCGCGGGCCGAGAAGTCCTGCGACTCCCGGGCCCTTCTCCCGACGCTCCGGGTGCCGGTCCTGATCGTCTCCGGCAGCCGGGACCGGTTCTTCCCTCCCGCGACCATCGAGGAGACCGCCGCCCTGATCCCGGACTGCACCGTCGTGCGGTACGAGGGGAAGGGGCACCTCGGCACCGGGACGGACAAGCGGGTCGCCCGGGACGTGCTGGCGTTCGCCGACGGTTCCTGAGCGCGGCCCGTCAGCCGAGGAAGCGGAAGACCGGCTCGGCGATGCAGACCGGCTTGTCGCCGCCCTCGCGCTCGATCACGGCGGCGACCGTCAGCTGGTAGCCGCCCTTGATCTCCTCGACGTCGGCGAGGGTCGCGGTCAGGCGGACCTTGGAGCCCACCGGCACGGGCGCCGGGAAGCGCACCTTGTTGAGCCCGTAGTTCACGGCCATCGTCGTATCGGTCACCGTGAGGACCTGCGACCACATCGGGATGAGCAGCGACAGGGTCAGATACCCGTGCGCGATGGGCCCGCCGAAGGGGCTCTCGGCCTTGGCGCGCTCGACGTCGACGTGGATCCACTGGTGGTCGCCGGTGGCCTCCGCGAAGAGGTTCACCGACTCCTGCGGCACCTCGATCCAGTCGCTGACGCCCAGCTCCCTGCCCTTGTACGAGGGCAGCTCGGCGAGGGTCGTGGTGGTGGTCATGCGGGGGTCTCCTCGGTGTGCAGGTAGTGGACGCGCAGGTCGGGTTTGCGGATCTTGCCGGTGGCGGTCCTGGGCAGTGCGTCGGTGAACTCGACCAGCCGGGGCACCTTGAAGGCGGCGAGCCGCTCGCGGAGCGCCGTCCGCACGGCCTCCGGGTCCCGGCTGGAGTCCGGCGTGACCACCAGGACGGCGAGGCCGACCTCGCCCCACTTCTCGTCCGGGACCCCGATGACGGCCGCCTCGAGCACCTCGTCGAGCTCGAGCAGCGCGGACTCGACCTCGGCGGGGTAGATGTTCTCGCCGCCGGAGATGATCATGTCCTTGTAGCGGTCGCGGACGTAGAGGAAGCCCTCGGCGTCCACCGACCCGGCGTCGCCGGAGTGGTACCAGCCGTCCCGGATCGCCGCGGCGGTCTGCTCGGGCTCGTTCCAGTAGCCGGCCATCACGTTCGGGCCCTGGATCACGATCTCGCCGACCTCGTCGGTCTCGGCCGGCGAACCGTCGGGGCGCACCACGCGGACGTCGGTGAAGAACACCGGCTTGCCCGCGGAGCCGACCTTGCGCTCGGCGTCGGCGGAGTCGAGCACCGTGGCGCCGGGGGCGGCCTCGGTCATCCCGTAGGCCTGCTGCATCGTGACACCGCGGGCGAGCCAGGTGTGCAGTGTCGGGAGGGGGAGCGGTGCCCCAGCGGCGCCGATCGTGCGCAGCGCCGACAGGTCCCGGGTGGTGAACCCGGGTTCCCTCGCCATCGCGTCGAGCATCGTCGGGACGGCGAAGAACGAGTTGACCCGCTGCTCCTCGATCACCTGCAGCGTCGCGGCCGGGTCGAATCGGCGCACCACGACGGCGCACCCGCCACGCAGGAGTGTCGGGTTGACCGTGCCGTTGAGCCCGCCGATGTGGAACAGCGGCGCCAGAGCCAGCGTGCGCTCGTCCTGGGCGAAGTCGAAGCCGAGCAGCTGGTTCGTCGCGTTCCACGTCATGTTGCCGTGGGTGAGCACCGCGCCCTTGGGCCGCCCGGTGGTGCCGGACGTGTACATGATCAGGCATGGGTCGTCGAGCGTGACCGGCTCGTCGCGCGTCTCCGGGTCGGCCTCGTCGAGCAGCTGCTCGTAGGGGAGGGAGTCGGCGCCGCCCTCCGTCGGCGGCTCGGCGGCGACCCAGTGCCGGACGCCGTCCAACCGGTCCCGCAGTGCGTCGGCGAGCCCGCCGAGCTCCCGGCCGTGGACGACGACCGAGGCGCCGGCGTGGCGCAGGACGTACTCGGCCTCGGGAGCGGCCAGCCGGGCGTTGACCGGCACCCAGATCGCCCCCAGCTGCCCGCAGGCGTACAGGGTCTCGAGCGCCGACGGGTGGTTGCCACCGGTCCAGGCCACCCGGTCGCCGGCGACCACGCCGAGACCGGCCAGCGCGGCGGCGGTGCGGCGCACGCGCTCGGCGAAGCCGGCGTGCGAGGTGGTCGTCCCCTCGAACCAGAGGGCGTCCCGATGGGGGGAGATGACCAGCCGCCGCTCCGGCCAGGACCCCAGGCCGGCGTTACGCACCGCGGGAGGGCGGGTCGTCGAGGCGCAACGCGCGGATGGCGTTCTCCTTCATGATCAGCGGCTTCACGTCGTCGCGGATCTCGAGCGCCTCGAAGTCCTTCATCCAGCGCTCGGGGCGCAGCAGCGGGTAGTCGGAGCCGAACAGCACCTTGGTCTTCAGCTGGGTGTTGGCGGCGCGGACGAGCTGCGGCGGGAAGTACTTCGGCGACCAGCCCGACAGGTCGATGTAGACGTTGGCCTTGTGCTGGGCGACCGCGATCGCGGCGTCCTGCCACGGCACCGACGGGTGGGCCATGATGATCGTCAGCCCTGGGAAGTCGGCGGCGACGTCGTCGAGCAGCATCGGGTCGGAGTAGCGCAGCTTGATCCCGCGGCCGCCCGGGAGGCCCGAGCCGATGCCGGTCTGGCCGGTGTGGAACAGGGCCGGCACGCCGAGGCCCTGCAACTCCTCGTACAGCGGGTAGTGCCGCCGATCGTTGGGCTCGAACGCCTGGATCGACGGATGGAACTTGAACCCGCGGATCCCGTGGTCCTCCACCAACCGGCGGGCCGCCCGGACGCCGGCGACACCGCGTGCCGGGTCGATCGAGCCGAACGGGACGAGCACGTCCGGGTGCTCGGCGGCGGCCTGCGCGATCTCCTCGTTGGACAGCGTGGGGTGCCCGGTGGCCAGCTCGCTGTCGACGGTGAAGATGACCGCGGCCATCTTCCTGTCCCGGTAGTCGGCGGCGATCTCGGGCACGGTCGGGTGGTAGGGGTCGCCCTTGAAGTACTTCGAGGCGGCGTCGAGCAGCTCGTCGTCCATCGACTTGTGCCCGTGGAGGTCCTGCTCGACGTGCACGTGCACGTCGATGGCGACCAGGGCGTCGAGGTCCAGTCCCGACGTCACTGGGGAGGCTCCGGGAACTCCTGGCCGACCTTCTGCTGGGATCCGGCGAACGCCTCCGGCCACACGCCGGCGACGGCGTCGGCCGACCAGCCGGTGCCATCGGCGAACTGCACCACCGCCTCGCTCGGGTGGCTCCACAGCGCCAGCCGGTCGCCGCCGATGCCGACGACCTGGCCGTTGATGCCGGCCGCCGCGTCGGAGGCGAGGAAGGCGACCACCCCCGCGGCGTCCTGGGGCGACCCGAGGCTCAGCTCGCGGCGACCGTATTCGGCCAGCGGCCCGCCGGTCTCCATGGCGTCGATGTAGGGCTTGAGGAAGGGCGCGGTCTCGGTCATCGCCGTGATGGCCACCGGGACGATCGCGTTGACGGTGATCCCGGCCCGGGCGAGCTCCAGCGCCCAGGTGCGCACCATCCCGACGATCCCGGCCTTGGCCGCGGCGTAGTTGGTCTGGCCGAAGTTGCCGACCTGGCCGGTGGGGGAGCCCACGCAGATGATCCGGCCGCCCTCGCCCTGCTCGCGGAGCCTGATGGCCGCGGCGCGGGTGCAGGTGAAGGTGCCGCGCAGGTGCGTCGTGACGACGGCGTCGAACTGCTCGTCGGTCATCTTCCACAGGGTGGAGTCCCGCAGGATGCCCGCGTTGTTCACCAGGACGTCCAGCCGCCCGAACTCGCTCACGGCGCGGTCGACCAGCGCCTGCGCGGCCTCGCTGGTCCCCACCGGGACGACCTCGGCGACCGCGCTGCCGCCGGCCTCGGTGATGGAGCGGACGGCCTCGTCGGCGACGGACGCGTCCACGTCGTTGACCACGACCGCCGCCCCCGCGCGGGCCAACTCCGCGGCGTAGGCGAGACCGAGCCCCCTGCCGCTGCCGGTGACGATGGCTACCTTGCCGGACAGATCCACGGAACTCCCTCGTTCGGAGCGGACGGTCGAGACGTCGACGACGCTAGGCCGGTATCGTGGAGAATGTCAACGATGGAGGATCAATGGACCTGACCACGGACGAGCGGCGCCTGACCGACGACATCGGCTTCCTGCTGTCCCGGGCGAGCGGGCTCTTCGTCCGCGCCACCAATGCCGCGCTCGCCTCCTACGGCCTGCGTGTGCGGTCCTACTCCGTCCTCCTCCTCGCCTGCGAGGCGACCGAGGGCGTCTCGCAGCGCGATCTCGCCGAGGTGCTCGGCCTGGACCCGAGTCAGGTGGTTCTCCTGGTGGACGACCTGGCCGCGTCCGGGCTGGTGACGCGCGAACCGTCGGTGAACGACCGGCGGACGCGGCTGGTCTCCGCCACCGCCGCGGGCCGGGCGTTGCGCGCCGAGGTGGTGGGTGTCGCGGATGCGGCGGTGGCCGACCAGCTGAGCGGGCTCACGTCCACGGAGCGGTTCCTGCTCCGGGATCTCCTGAGCCGGCTCGCGCTCGGCAACCGGGGTTCCCTGCCCGCCTGACGGACTCATCGCTTCCGCATCGCAGAAGAGGGGCTGGCGCGACAGCCATGTGACGTGCATCATGCCGCACATCAATCGTTGACAGTCTCACTGATATCGGAGACGCCATGACCTGCCGCTGGATCCCGCTCCTCACCGCGTCGCTGCTCGCCCTCGCTGCCTGCGGCGGGGACGACGACGGCGGCTCGACCGACGCCGCCTCCTCGGGCGAGGGCGGCGAGGTCCGCGAGGTGACGGTCGGGATGCTCCCGATCCTCCCCACCGCGGCCCTGTACGCCGGCATCGAGGAGGGATTCTTCGAGGACCGCGGGATCGAGGTGACGGTCGAGACCGGGCAGGGCGGTGCGGCGCTGCTGCCCGCCGTGATGGCCGGCCAGATCGACTTCGCCACCAGCAACCCGGTCTCCCTGCTGCAGGCGCGCGGCGAGGAGCTCGACGTCCGCGTCATCGCGCACTGGACGTCGGCCCTCTCCGAGGGCGAACAGGACATCAACGGGGTGGTGGCCGCCGCCGGGTCCGGGATCGAGTCCGCAGCCGACCTCGCCGGGAAGACCGTCGCGGTCAACACCCTCAACGGGATGGGCGGGCTGACCATCCGGGAGGCCGTCCGCCAGGACGGCGGCGACCCGGACGCCGTCGAGTTCGTCGAGCTGCCCTTCCCCGACATGCCCGCGGCGCTGTCGGGCGGCAACGTCGACGCGGTCTGGGTGCCCGAGCCGTTCCTGAGCAGCCTCCAGGCCGCCGGCAACGTCGTCGCCACCTACTCGAGCATGGAATCGGTGCCCGGCCACCCGACGCAGCTGTTCTTCACGTCGCCGCAGCTGCTGGCGTCCGACCCCGAGCTGGTCGAGGACTTCACCGCCGCGGTCGAGGAGACCCTGGAGTTCGCCGACGAGAACCCCGACGCGGTGAAGGCACAGGTCGCCCAGGTGCTCCCGCAGCTGCCGCCCGAGGCGACGGAGAACGTGCTGCTCGAGGAGTTCGGCACCGACCTCCGCCGCGATCAGCTCGAGCAGCTCGGGCAGCTGATGGTGGAGGACGGTCTGCTCGAGGAGGACGCCGACGTCGACGGGCTGCTGCCCGAGGAGTGACCGCAGGCGATCCGCCCCCGGAGGCCCGTTCGCCGACGCGAACGGGCCTCCGGCCTGCCGGTGGTCTGGTGCTGGCGGCCATCCTCCTGGCCGGGCTGAACCTCCGCGGTGCGATCGCCGCTGTCGCCCCCGTCCTCCCCGAGCTCCGGGCGGAGCTCGGCCTCACACCCACCGCGGCCGGCCTGCTCACGACGCTGCCGGTCCTGTGCTTCGCCGCCCTCGCCCCGGCTGCCGCCCGCCTCGGCCGGCGGGTGGGCGCGCGGACGGCCGTGCTCGGCGGCCTGGTCGCCATCGCCGTGGGCTCGGTGCTGCGCGTGCTCGGCGGATCGCCGGTGCTGTTCGCGGGCACCTTCGTCGTGGGCGCCGCCATGACGGTCGGCAACGTGCTGCTGCCCGCGGTCGTGAAGGGTGAGTTCCCCGAGCGGGCCGGCCCGGTCACCGGCATGTACACCGCCGCGCTCGCCGGGGGCGCCGCCCTGACCACGGCCCTGACCGCTCCTGTCGCGGCGCTCTGGGGCTGGCGCGCCGGGCTGGCGGTCTGGGCGCTGCTGGCCGTGCTCGCGGCCGTGGTGTGGTTCGTCGCGACCGGACGGCGCCGGGTCGTGACCCGCCCGGCCCGGACGGTGGCCGGAGATCCGGTGCGGGTCTGGCGCTCCCCGGTGGCCTGGGCGGTGACGGTCGTCCTCGCGATGCAGTCGGTCCTCTACTACGCCGTCACGGCCTGGCTGCCGAGCCTGCTCATCGACGACGCCGGCCTCGGCGTGCCGACGGCGTCGCTGGCCGCCTCGGCCTTCCAGCTGCTCGGGATCCCCGGCGCCCTGCTGGTGCCCGTGCTCCTGACCCGCGTCCGGGAGCAGCGAGGGCTCTCGGTCGCGGTCGCGGCCGGCTGGGGCCTCGTCCCGCTGGGGCTCCTCGTCGCGCCGGGTGCCTGGCCGGTGTGGGTCGCCGTCGGCGGGGTCGTGCAGGGGGCCGGCATCTCCCTCGCCTTCGCGCTCGTGCCGCTGCGGGCGGCCGACGAGGACGGCGTCACCCGGCTGTCGGCGATGTCGCAGCTGGTCGGCTACGCGGTCGGCGCCGTCGGGCCGCTGCTGGTCGGTGCCCTCTACGCCGCCACCGGTGGCTGGTCGGCGCCGCTGGTGCTGCTCGTCGGCGTCGCGGCGGCGCTGGGGACCGCGGGGGTGGTGGCCGGCCGCCCCGTCACCCTCGGGAGCCGGCGTCGGCCGTGATCCGGGCTTCCGTGTGGCGGAAGTGGCGTTCTGGAGCGGCGGTGACGGCGGTCACGCTCGACGGGACGCCGAACCGAGGGAGGCAGGACATGACGTCGATCGTCCGGAACCAGTGGTACGTAGCCGCCTACGGCCGGGAGGTCGGGCGCGAGCTGTTCAGCCGGACGATCTGCGGCGAGTCGATCCTGTTCTGGCGAACCGAGGCCGGCGAGGTCACGGCGATGAGCGACCGCTGCGTGCACCGCCGGTTCCCGCTGTCGCAGTCGCCCAGCCACCTGGCCGGCGACACCGTCGTCTGCGGCTACCACGGGTTCACCTACGGGGCCGACGGCGTCTGCGTCGCGGTGCCGGGGCAGACCCGCGTGCCCCGGACCGCCCGGCTCAAGGCCTACCCGATCGTGGAGCAGGACAGCTTCGTGTGGGTCTTCATCGGCGACCCGGACCGCGCGCAGACCACGCGCATCCCGCGGGCCCCCTGGCTGGACATGCCCGGGTGGACGACGGTCTCGGGGATGGAACCGCTCGCGGCCCGCGCCAGCCTGCTCGTCGACAACCTCATGGACCTCTCGCACGAGACCTACCTGCACGGCGGCTACATCGGGACCCCGGAGGTCGCCGAGACGCCGATCACCACCGAGGTCGACGACGAGGCCGGCGTCGTCCACGTCAGCCGGCACATGGCCGACGCCGAGTGCCCGCCGTTCTACTCGAAGAGCACCGGCATCCAGGGCCGCATCACGCGCTGGCAGGACATCGAGTTCACGCCGCCCTGCCTGTACAAGCTGCACAGCCGGATCGCGCCGGTCGGCGTGCTGCCGAACGACGACGGCACCGACCCCGACGCCTTCCACGTCGAGGTCGTCTACGCCATCACGCCGGAGACCGAGACCTCCACGCACGACTTCTGGGCCGTGGCCCGCGACTTCGCGCTCGACGACGAGGAGGTGTCGGCGTTCCTGCACGAGAACAACCGCACCGTCGTCCTGCAGGACGTGGTGGCGCTCGACGTCCTCGAGAGCGTCATCGCCGGCGAGGCCGACGGCTACCAGGAACTGTCCATCAACATCGACACCGGCGGGCTCGCCGCGCGGAGGCTGATCGCCCGGCTGGCCGCCGAGGGCGCCGGCGCGACGGCCTCGGACGTCCCACCCGCCCGGACCCCGGCCGGCGCCGTCCGGTGAGCGACGGCATGCCCCTCCCCCCAGTCCGGCAGCTGCCGGCGGGCGAGCGCGTCCTGCGGGTCGACTGGCTGCCGGGCTCCGACCGGCTGCGGGGGCTGTGCCACTGCGGCGCCGAGGCGGAGGCGGAGGACCCCACCGCCATGTGGGAGTGGCTGCTGGCCCACCCCGACCACCCCGCG
>DASQTE010000078.1:0-13835 GCA_035642035.1 Blastococcus sp. | reverse complement strand
CCGCCGCGACCACAGCCGGTCATGACCGGCCGTCAGGCGTGTCCCGCGAACGGTCGCTCAGCGAGCGACGACGTCCCGCTTCTCCTTGATCTTTGCGGCCTTGCCGCGCAGCTCGCGGAGGTAGTACAGCTTGGCGCGACGGACGTCACCGCGGGTGACGACCTCGATCCTCTCGACGACCGGGGTGTGTACCGGGAAGGTGCGCTCCACGCCCACGCCGAAGCTCACCTTACGGACGGTGAAGGTCTCGCGGATGCCCCCGCCCTGGCGGCGGATGATGACGCCCTGGAAGACCTGGATGCGCGAGCGGTTGCCCTCGACGACCCGCACGTGCACCTTCACGGTGTCCCCGGGGCGGAAGTCGGGGATGTCGGCGCGCAACGAATCGGCGTCGAGTGCGTCCAGGGTGTTCATCTCGGCAGTCCTCAGTTCTAGCGGCTCGATGCGGTCGGACAGCAGCGTGCGCCGGCCGTCCGTTCCGGGGGGCTGCGCTCCGGTCGGGAGCCTCCGTCAGCGAACGCCGACGGCCTGCAGCAGCTCTCTACTGTGCCACATCTTCACGCGACGATGCGCGGCGGCCCCGTCCAGGGTCCGGCGGACAGCTCCGGCAGGCGCTCGGCGAGGTCGCCCGGCGCGAACGTCTCGCCGCTTCCGGCGATCTCCTCGGCGGACCACCAGCGGTGCGGCTCCTCCCCCAGCAGCTCCAGCTCGGTGCGGCCGGCGGGGTCGACCTCGTGCACCACGTCGCGCAGGACGAAGAACGTCTCGCGGGAGTCGATGTCCACGCCGGCGAACGCCCCGACGTGGCGCCGCAGCCACACCGGGCCCTCGAGGGCGGCTTCGGGGACGACCAGCCCGATCTCCTCGGCGAGCTCCCGGACGGCGGCCTGCCGCAGGCGCTCGCCGTCCTCCACTCCCCCGCCGGGCGTGTACCAGAACAGGACGTCCCCCGGCGGGACGGCCGGGTCGGTGAGCCGGGCGCCGAGCAGCAGGACGCGGCCGGCCGGGTCGAGGACGACGACCCGCGCGGTGGGCCGCACCCACGGCCGGGTCACGCCTGGTCCAGTGCGGCCCGATCGGCGTCGGTGAGCCCGTCGGGGGGCAGCGCGGCCAGCAGATCGGGACGGCGGGCCGCCGTGCGCCGCAGCGACTCCGCACGGCGCCAGCGGGCGATGGCGGCGTGGTCGCCGCTGAGCAGGACCGGCGGCACCTCGTGCCCGCGCCAGGTCGCCGGCCGGGTGTACGAGGGCCCCTCGAGCAGGCCGTCGGTGTGCGAGTCGGACTCGACCGACTCGCGGTTGCCGACGACGCCCGGCAGCAGCCGGGTGACGGCCTCGACCATGACGAGGACGGCGGACTCGCCGCCGGCGAGGACGTAGTCGCCGATGGAGACCTCCGACACGGGCCCCGCCTCGGCGGCCCAGTCGGCGACCCGCTGGTCGATGCCCTCGTAGCGGCCGCACGCGAAGACCAGGCCGGACTCGGTGGCCCATTCGGCGGCCACCGCTTGCGTGAAGGGCCGGCCGGCCGGCGTCGGGACGACCAGCCGGGTGCCGGGCGAGCGGACCGCCTCCAGCGCCAGCGCCCACGGTTCGGGCTTCATCACCATGCCCGGGCCGCCGCCGTAGGGGGCGTCGTCCACGGTGCGGTGCACGTCGTCGGTCCACTGCCGCAGGTCGTGCACGCCGACCGCGACGAGGCCGCGTTCGGCGGCCTTGCCGAGCAGCGACTGGCGGAGCGGCGCGAGGTACTCGGGGAAGATCGTGACGACGTCGACGCGGAAGGTCACAGGTCGAGCAGCCCCTCGGGCGGGTCGACCACCAGGAACCCGCCGGCCACGTCGACGGTGGGCACGATCGCCGCGACGAACGGGACCAGCGCGTCGCCGTCCTCGCCGCGACCGAGGACCAGCAGGTCCTGGGCCTCGTGCTGCACCGCGGTCACCTCGCCGATCGTCGTCCCGTCGGGCAGCCGCGCGGTGAGGCCGACCAGCTGGTGGTCGTAGTAGGAGTCCGGCTCCTCGAGCTCCGGCAGCTCGGCGACCGGGACGAGCAGGAGGGTGTTGCGGAGCTCGTCGACGGCCTCGCGGGTGCCGTAGACGTCACCGGACGGCGCGGCGACCTGCAGCAGCAGCGTGCCGCTGTGCCAGCGCTTGTCGACGACGGTGAGCGGGCCGCGCCGCGGCGGGTCGGTGATCAGCACCGCGCCAGGGGCGAACCGGTGGTCGGGGTCGTCGGTGCGCACCTCGACGGTGGCCAGACCGCGGACACCGTGGGGTCGGCCGATGCGGCCGACCACCACGGTGTCGGTGTCGTGCGGGGTTCCCGGCAAGGGAGGAGTGCTCAGCGCCCGTCGGTGTCGACGACGTCGACCCGGAGGCCACGCCCGCCGACGCCGGTCATGACCTGGCGCAGCGCCTTGGCGGTGCGCCCGCCGCGGCCGATGACCTTGCCGAGGTCGTCGGGGTGCACCCGGATCTCGAGGGTCTTGCCGCGGCGGTTGGTGAGCAGGTCGACGGTCACCTCTTCGGGGTGGTCGACGATGCCCTTGACCAGGTGCTCGAGCGCGTCTTCGAGCACGTCTTACTCGGCAGGCGTCTCGGACGGGGCGCCGGCGGCCGGGCCCTCGCCTGCGGCACCCGCGGCCTCGGCGACGGCCTCGGCCGGAGCCTCGTCCGCAGCAGCGGTCTTCTTCGGGGCGGCCTTCTTCTTGGCGGTGGTCGCCTCGGTGGTCGGCTCGTCCATGCCGGCGCGGACGGCGGCCTCGTAGAGGGCCTTCTTGTCCGGCTTGGGCTCGGCGACCTTCATCGGCGCCGGAGCGGGCTCGCCCTTGAACTTCTGCCAGTCACCGGTCACCCGGAAGATGGCGGCGACGGCCTCGGTCGGCTGGGCGCCGACGCCGAGCCAGTACTGCGCCCGCTCGGTGTCGACCTCGATGAAGGAGGGGTCCTCCTTGGGGTGGTACTTGCCGATCGTCTCGATCGAGCGGCCGTCACGCTTGGTCCGGGCGTCGGCGACGACGATGCGGTAGTACGGCGCGCGCATCTTGCCCAGGCGCATGAGCTTGATCTTGGTGGCCACGGTGGGTGGTGTACTCCTCGAACGCTGTGTGGTTGCTCGCCGGAGCGACGTGTGGGGGTACGCCGGGGCGGAGCGATGGACACGGCCGGCAACGGTGAGAGGGCCGCCACCGCCGTGTTCGACCGACCATGATGCCAGATGTGCCAGATGCAGTCGGACCCGAGCCTGGAACGGCCCCGCCGCAGGGGCCCGCCGCGAGCGCGCGAGCGGTGGGGGGCGGCGGGGTCCTTCATCACATCGAGCTGTGGGTGCCCGATCTCGCGCGCGCCGAGCGGTCGTGGGGGTGGCTGCTCACCCGGCTGGGCGCCGAGCCGTACCAGTCGTGGGAGCACGGCCGCTCCTGGCGCTGGGGACCCGGCGGCACCTACGTCGTCGTCGAGCAGTCGCCCGCGCTCGTCGGCGACCGGCACGAGCGCCGCTCCCCCGGGCTCAACCACCTGGCCCTCTGGGTCGGTTCACCCGACGAGCTGCACGCCCTGATCGAGGACGCTCCGGCCCACGGCTGGACCCTGATGTTCGCCGACCGGCACCCCTTCGCCGGCGGACCGGACCACCGCGCGGGTTACCTGGAGGACGCCGACGGCTACGAGGTCGAACTGGTCGTGGAGACCCGTTAGCCGCGGACGGCGGCGAGCACGCGGGCGCCGGCCTCGGCGACCGGCACCTCCTCGCGCTCGCCGGTCTTCCGGTCGCGCACCTCGATGACGCCCTCGGCCAGGCCGCGGCCGACCGTGACGATCGTCGGCATGCCGAGCAGCTCGGCGTCCTTGAACTTCACGCCGGGAGACACCTTCGGGCGGTCGTCGTAGAGCACCGTGAGCCCGGCGGCCACCAGTTCCGCGGTCAGCGCCTCGGCGGCCTCGAACACCGCGGCGTCCTTGCCCGTGGCGACGACGTGCACGTCGGCGGGCGCCACCTCGCGCGGCCAGACCAGTCCCAGCTCGTCGTGCGTCGACTCCGCGATCGCCGCGACGGCGCGGGACACCCCGACCCCGTAGGAGCCCATGGTCACCGTGACGAGCTTGCCGTTCTCGTCGAGCACCTTGAGGTCGAGCGCCTCGGCGTACTTGCGGCCGAGCTGGAAGATGTGACCCATCTCGACGCCGCGGGCGAGCTCGAGCGGGCCCGAGCCGTCGGGCGCCGGGTCGCCGGCCAGCACCTCGGCGGCCTCGATGACGCCGTCCCAGGTGAAGTCCCGCCCGGCCACGAGGTCGAACACGTGCTTGCCGGGCTCGTTCGCGCCGGTGATCCAGCGGGTGCCGGCGACGACCCGCGGGTCGACCAGGTAGCGGATCTTCGACTCGCTCTCGCTGCCGAGCACCTCCGGGCCGATGTAGCCCTTGACGAGGGCCGGGTTGCCGGCGAAGTCGGTGAAGGGCTCGACCTCGGCGGGCGACACCTGCGCCTCGAGCCGCTTGGCGTCGACCTCGCGGTCGCCGGGCAGGCCGATGACGAGCGGCTCGCGGGTGCCGTCGGGGTGCACCAGCGTGACGACGACGTTCTTCAGCGTCGACGCCGCGGTGTAGCCCGCGTCCGGGAACAGCTCCTGCGCCACCGCGACCAGCGTCTCGATGGTCGGGGTGTCGGGGGTGTCCTCGACGTGCGCCTCGGGCAGCCCGTCGAACGGGATCGCCTCGGGGACGACGGTCGACACCGCCTCGACGTTGGCCGCGTAGCCGCCGGGCGAGCGGACGAAGGTGTCCTCGCCGATCGGCGTCGGGTGCAGGAACTCCTCGCTCTTCGAGCCGCCCATCGCGCCGGACATCGCCGAGACGATCACGTAGTCGAGGCCGAGCCGGTCGAAGATCTTGATGTAGGCGGCGCGGTGCGCGGCGTAGGAGCGGTCCAGGCCGGCGTCGTCGACGTCGAAGGAGTAGCTGTCCTTCATGGTGAACTCGCGTCCGCGGAACAGCCCCGCCCTCGGCCGCGCCTCGTCCCGGTACTTCGTCTGGATCTGGTAGAGCGAGACCGGGAGGTCCTTGTAGGAGCCGTAGAGGTCCTTCACCAGGAGCGTGAACATCTCCTCGTGGGTGGGGCCGAGCAGGAAGTCGTTGCCCCGGCGGTCCTTCAGCCGGAAGAGGTTGGGGCCGTACTCGGTCCACCGGTTGGTCGCCTCGTAGGGCTCGCGGGGCAGCAGCGCCGGGAAGTGCACCTCCTGCGCGCCCATCGCGTCCATCTCCTCGCGGACGATGCGCTCGACGTTGCGGAAGACGCGGAAGCCCAGGGGCAGCCAGGTGAATCCGCCCGGCGCGGCACGCCTGATGTAGCCGCCCCGGGCGAGCAGGCGGTGGCTGGGGACCTCGGCGTCGGCCGGGTCGTCGCGCAGGGTCCGCAGGAACAGGGTCGACATCCGCAACAGCACGGGGGAAGTCTCCCAGGCCCGGCGAGCGGTTTCTCCCGCCGGGCCTGGGAGAGCCGGTCAGTCGTCCGAACCGTGGCCGCCGCCGTCCCGGCCGGAGGAGTCGTCGCCGGGGCCGTCGTCCGAGCCGTGGCCGCCGTCCTCCCGGCCGGAGGAGTCGTCGCCGGGGCCGTCGTCCGAGCCGTGACCGCCACCGCCCCGGCCGGAGGAGTCGTCGTACCCCGAGCTGTGGTGTCCGGAGGTGGGCGCCGCCGGTGACGACGATGAGGACGACGACGAGGACGAGGACGAGGACGAGGAGCGGGACGACGAGTCGTCCAGGCTGAACACCGGCGCACCGCCGACGCAGACCACGTGCACCTCGACCTTCAGGTCGCCGCGCGTGAACTCCAGCTCGCCGAGGTCGTTGGAGTCGTCGACGAACCAGCCCGCCGCGGCCACGCCGGCGAGGACGGGCGAGCCGGCCGAGCAGTCGGCGTAGACCGTCCCGCCCGCGGTGGCGTACTCCCCCGTGGCCGACGGGCCGGACGGCGCGGAGGTCGCGGACGACGAGGTGGTCGACGGCGTGCCGGCCGACGACGAGGTCGACGGCGCCGTGGTCACCGCCGCGGGGGAGGTCCCTGGCGACGCCGAGGCGCTGACCAGGGACGTGGCCAGGAGACCCAGGCCGACAGCTGCCGCGGCGGACACGGTCCACGCGGCTCCGAGTGCGATGTGTCGCTTCATGGGACAGACCCTCGGGCCGGCACGGTTAAGTGCGCCCCAAGATCAACTCAAGACCTGGCCAGCGCTCGTCGGGCACCGGCGACCGGCGCTCCGCCCGCCGCCTCCGCGACGACGTCAGGCGACGACGCGGCCGCGCAGCAGCGTGAGCCCGGGACGGGCGAGCACGTCCAGGTCCGCCCGCGGATCGGCGTCGAAGACCACCAGGTCCGCCGGTGCGCCCTCCTCGATGCAGGACAGTCCCAGCCAGGAGCGCGCCGACCAGGACGCCGCCGCGAGGGCCGCCTCGGCCGGCAGCCCCGCGTCGTGGAGCGCGCGGACCTCGTCGGCGATCCGGCCGTGCTCGATGCCACCGCCCGCGTCGGTGCCGGCGAACACCGGGACACCGGCCTCGAACGCGGCCCGGACGACGGCGCCCGAGTTCGCGTACAGCCGCCGCATCGTGCTCGCGTAGGAGGGGAACTTCTGCTCCCCCGCCGCCGCGAAGCCGGGGAAGTTCTCGACGTTCACCAGCGTCGGGACGACCGCCGTCCCCCGCGCCGCCATCTCGCCGATCAGGTCCTCGGTGAGCCCGGTCCCGTGCTCGATGCAGTCGATGCCGGCGCCGACCAGGTCCGGGAGCGCATCCGTGCCGAAGGTGTGCGCGGTGACCCGGGCGCCCGCGGCGTGCGCGGCGGCGATGGCTGCCTCGAGCACGTCCCGCGGCCACTCCGGGGCGAGGTCGCCGACGCCGCGGTCGATCCAGTCACCCACCAGCTTCACCCAGCCGTCGCCGCGACCGGCCTGCACGCGGACCTCCGCGGTCAGGCCCTCGGGCTCGAGCTCGATGCCGAGGCCGGGGATGTAGCGGCGGGTGCGGGCGATGTGCCGGCCCGCCCGGATGATCCGCGGCAGGTCCGGCTCGTCGTCCAGTGCGCGGGTGTCGACGGGCGAGCCGCAGTCGCGCAGCGCGAGGACCCCGGCGGCCCGTTCGGCGAGCGCCTGCGCGCGCCACCCGTCGAGGTCCTCGACGTGGGTGCCGCCTCGCCCGATGCCGACGTGGCAGTGGGCGTCGACCAGGCCCGGCAGGAGCCAGCCGCCGGTGCTGAGCGTCTCGGCGCCGGCGACGCGCTCGAAGGTGAACCGGCCGTCGTGCACCCAGACGTCGCGCTGCTCGCCCTCGGGCAGCAGCACACCGGAGAGGTGGAGGGCAGGCGTCACTGCCCGGGCCGGCCGTCCTTGAACTGGTCGAAGTTCAGCTTGGTGAGGTCGGGCAGCCCCTGGCCCATGCCGGGCGGCAGCTGCGGCATCCCACCGGGCATGCCGCCCCCCGGGAAGCCGGCCGCCGGGGGCAGACCCGGGGCGCCCACCGGCCGGCGGGCGGGGCCACCCTTTGCCTTGCCGCCCTTCCCCTTCTTGCCCTTCTTCGACTGGGCCTGCATCTGGCGCCCGCGCTGCTTCTTCGACATGGGCCCCATGCCGGGCAGACCCATGCTGCCGGCCATCTGGCCCATCATCTTCTGCGCTTGGACGAAGCGCTCCAGCAGCTGGTTGACGTCGGTGACGCTGACCCCGGAGCCGTTCGCGATCCGGACCCGTCGCGACGCGTTGATGATCTTCGAGTTGGCCCGCTCGGCGGGGGTCATCGACTGGATGATCGCCGCGGTGCGGTCGAGGTCGCGGTCGTCGACCTGCTTGAGCTGCTCCTTCATCGCGCCGGCGCCCGGCAGCATGCCGAGCAGGTTCGCGATCGGGCCCATCTTGCGGATGGCCATCATCTGCTCGAGGAAGTCCTCGAGGGTGAAGCCCTCGCGGGAGGCGAGCTTGCCGGCCATGCGCTCGGCCTGGTCGGCGTCGAAGGTCTTCTCGGCCTGCTCGATCAGGGTGAGCACGTCGCCCATGCCGAGGATGCGCGAGGCCATCCGCTCGGGGTGGAAGACGTCGAAGTCGGTGAGCTTCTCGCCGGTCGACGCGAACATGATCGGCTGGCCGGTCACGTGCCGCACCGACAGCGCGGCACCACCGCGGGCGTCGCCGTCGAGCTTGGTCAGGACGACGCCGGTGAAGCCGACCCCGTCGCGGAACGCCTCGGCGGTCGTGACGGCGTCCTGGCCGATCATCGCGTCGACGACGAACAGCGTCTCGTCCGGCTGGACGACGTCGCGGATGCCGGCGGCCTGCCGCATCAGCTCCTCGTCGATGCCCAGCCGGCCGGCGGTGTCGACCACGACGACGTCGTGCATCGTGCGCCGGGCGTGCTCGATGGAGTCCGCGGCCACCCGGATCGGGTCGCCGACGCCGTTGCCCGGCTCAGGCGCGAACACGTCGACGCCGGCCTGCCCGGCCACGATCGACAGCTGGTTCACGGCGTTCGGGCGCTGGAGGTCGGCGGCGACCAGCAGCGGTGCGTGTCCCTGCTCCTTCAGCCAGCGGCCGAGCTTGCCGGCCAGGGTCGTCTTACCGGCACCCTGCAGACCCGCGAGCATGATGACCGTGGGCGACTGCTTGGCCAGCCGGATGCGGCGGGTCTCGCCGCCGAGGATGGCGATGAGCTCCTCGTTGACGATCTTGATGACCTGCTGG
Organism: Blastococcus sp.; assembly: GCA_035642035.1. Lineage (GTDB taxonomy): Bacteria > Actinomycetota > Actinomycetes > Mycobacteriales > Geodermatophilaceae > Blastococcus_B. The sequence goes on along the minus strand of DASQTE010000078.1, from coordinate 5,111 downwards.
GCCGGGTTGAGCGCCTGCGAGACGTCGGCACCGCGGGCCCGCTCCTTGACGGAGTTGATGAACTCCCGGACGACGGGCAGGGCGACGTCGGCCTCCAGCAGCGCGATGCGGATCTCGCGCGCGGTGGCGTCGATGTCGGCATCGGTGAGCCGGCCCTTGCCACGCAGGCCGGTGAAGACCTTGTCCAGGCGGTCGGAGAGGGTCTCGAACACAGCACGTCCTCAGCAGAAGTCACGGGTGCGGGAGACCCGCACCACCTGACTCCAGGGTATCGACTGGTTCAGGCCGCGATGCGAGTGCGCACGGCGTCGGCCTCCGGAGCCGGCTCGCCGATGACGACGGCCGCGCCGCAGTCCGCGCACGCCCACTCGGGGCACTCGCCGCCGTCGGCGGTGTGCCCGTCGCCGCAGGGCGGCTGCACGAACGCGGTGATCTCCCCGCACGGGGTGCAGGGCCACAGCCGGCTGTCCACGTGGGCTCCTCTCGTCAGGGGGACCGTTCCGTCCCGGTTCCCCGACGTTCGCACGCCCTACCGACAGTTCACCGGAAGCGACCCGGCGTGTCGGCCCGGGCCCGCTCCTCGGCCGCCGCGCCCAGGGTCGCCGACACCAGGGCGTCGTCGACCCGCCGGCGCTGCTCCGGCTCGACCGGCGAGCCGGACGGGTTGCAGACGTAGAAGCAGTCGACCGCGTCGGCGCCGAGCGTCTCGATGAGGGCCGACGTCACGTCCAGCCCCTCCCCCGTGATCGCCGTCGTGAGGCGGTACAGCAGGCCGGCACGGTCGGCGGCGCGCACCTCGACGATGCCGGTCGCCGTCCCGCTCGCCTCGCCGTCGTGCCAGGAGATGCGCGGCGGCGCCGTGCGGCCGCCGTCCTGCCGGTAGTCGGCCTCGCGCTGCCGCAGCCGGTCGGCGAGGGGCAGCGTCCCCTCCAGCGCGGCGCGCACGGCGTCGGCCAGGATCTCGGGCACCGGCGCCCGCCCGAACCGCGGCCGGACGGCGAAGACACCGGTGCCGTAGCCGTCCTCGACCGTCATCTTGGCGGCGCGGACGTCGAGCTGGTTGAGCGCGAGCACGCCGGCGCAGGTGCTCAGCAGCCCCGGCCGGTCGGGAGCACCGATGGTGACCTGCTGTCCGTCGGCGACGTCCTCGATCGCGACGGTCACCGCGCCCTCGGTGCCCGGGATGTCCAGCGCCCGCGCGGTCATCTGCGCCCGGCTGGCCTGGAGCAGGGGCTCGGGCGCCGTCGGGACGCCGCCGAGCTTGCGCTGGACGCGCGCGACCAGCGCCGCGACCAGGTGCGCCTTCCACGGCGACCACGCCGACGCGCTCGTCGCCGCGCCGTCGGCCTGGGCCAGCGCGTGCAGGAGCTGGAGGACGGCGGAGTCGTACCCGATGGTCGCGGCGACCCGGTCCACGGTGGCCGGGTCGTCGATGTCGCGGCGCGTCGCGGTCGCGGGGAGCAGCAGGTGGTGGCGGACCAGGGTGCCGACCGTCGCGACGTCCGCCTCCCCGAAGCCCATCCGCTCGGCCACGGCGGCCGCGATCGGCTCGCCGACCTCGCTGTGGTCACCGGGCCAGCCCTTGCCGATGTCGTGCAGCAGCGCCGCCACGAGCAGCAGGTCGGGACGGTCGACGTCGCGGGTCAGCTCGGCGGCGGCCGCGGCGGCCTCGACCAGGTGCCGGTCGACGGTGAACCGGTGCCAGGGGTGGCGCTGGGGCAGGGAGCGCACCCGGTCCCACTCCGGGATCAGCCGCGAGAGCAGCCCCTCCTGGTCCAGCTGCTCGAGGACCGGGACCGCGGCCCGCCCGCTCGCCAGCAGCCGCAGGAACGACCACCGCACCTCCGCCGGCCAGGGCACGGGCACCGCCGGGGAGTGCACCGCGAGCACCTTGAGCGTGTACGGCGACAGCAGCAGGTCGGCACGCGCCGCCGCGGCGGCCGCCCGCAGCAGCAGACCCGGATCGGCGGCCGGCCTGGCGCCCTGCGCCAGCACGACCTCGTCGCCCTGCCGGACGACGCCCTCGGCGAGCGGCTCGCGGCGCACCCGCCGGTAGCGCCCGCGCGGACGGCGGACCAGCGAGGCCTCCACCCGCCGCCAGGTCTCGTCGACGACGAAGGCCAGGCGCCGCCCGGCCAGGCTGACCTCGCGCAGCAGGGCGTCCTCGTCGGTCAGGCCGAGCGCCACCGCCACGGGGCGCTGCTCCTGGCGCACGAGCACGTCGCTCGGCCGTCCGGTGCGCCGGCGCAGCTCGTCCCGGACGTCGAGCAGGAACGCGTAGGCGTCCTCCAGCTCCCCGCCCGGCTCGTCGCCCAGCTGCGCGGCGGCGACGGCACGCAGGACCTGCCCCTCCCGCAGCCCCCCGTAGGCCTCCTTGAGGTCCGGCTCGAGGAGGAAGGCGAGCTCGCCGAGCTGGCGGGCGCGATCCCGGCGCAGGTCGCGGAGCTGGGGCAGCAGCCTGGACGCCGCCTGGCGCCAGCTGGCGAGGGTGGCGGTGCGCAGCCGACCGGCCAGCTCGGCGTCGCCGGCGACGAGCCGGGCGTCGAGGAGGCCGAGCCCGGCCTTGACGTCGGTGGAGGCGACCGTGACGGCCTCGGGCACGGAGCGCACCGAGTGGTCCAGCCGCAGGCCGGTGTCCCAGACGGGGTACCAGAGGGCGTCGGCGATGGCGGCGATCTCCGGCCGGCCGTCGTGGACGAGGACCAGGTCGACGTCCCCGTGGGGCGGTAGCTCGCGCCGGCCGAGGCTGCCGACGGCGACCAGCGCCACGCCGTCGGTCCCGGTCAGCGGCGGTGTGCCGCCGCGGCGCGACCTGGGTGCGGGCGCGCCCGCGACGGCGTCGGCGAGCAGCCCGCCGAGCCACGTGTCGACGACCCGCACGCGCTCGGTGCGGGTCAGCCCGGGCAGTGCCTCGAGGTCCAGCACGACGTCCTCCTCGCAAACAGCACTGTCGTGGGAAGAGCGTCGGCCGGGGCGGTGGAGTTCCCACCACCCCGGCCGACGGACGAAGGACCCCCTGCCCCCCGCAGGCTCGCCGCGGGCCCCTGCAGGGGGCCGGGTCAGCTAGAGCGCGTCGTCGCCGCGCTCGCCGGTGCGGACCCGGACGATCTCGTCGATCGTCGTCACCCACACCTTCCCGTCGCCGATCTGCCCCGTGGAGGCGGCCTCGACGACCGCGTCGACCACACGGGCGGCGTCGAGCTCGCCGACGACGACCTCGATGCGGACCTTCGGGACGAAGTCGACCTGGTACTCCGCACCGCGGTAGACCTCGGTGTGGCCCCGCTGGCGGCCGAAGCCCTGGACCTCGCTGACGGTCAGACCGGCGATGCCGATCAGCTCCAGGGCGTTCTTGACGTCGTCGAGCTTGAACGGCTTGACGATGGCGGTGACGAGCTTCATGCCAGGGTCCTCTCGGTGTTACGGGCCTCGGCGCGCGCCTGGCCGGCCAGTGGTGCGGTCGAACCGCTGCTGCCGAGCGAGGCGAAGTCGTAGCCGGACTCCGCGTGCACGACGTTGTCGATGCCGGTGACCTCGTCCTCCTCGGTGATCCGGAAGCCGATCGCCTTCTGGATGACGAAGCCGATGAGCAGCGTCAGGAGGAAGGAGAACGCGAGGACCGCGACCGCTCCGACGACCTGGCGCCACAGCTGGTCGACGCCACCACCGTAGAAGAGACCGTCGACGCCCGCCGGGGCCTCGGCCGTGGCGAGGAAGCCGATGGCGATCGTGCCCCACAGGCCGCCGACGAGGTGGACGCCCACGACGTCGAGCGAGTCGTCGTAGCCGAAGCGGTACTTCAGGCCGACGGCGAGGGCGCAGAGGGCTCCCGCGATCGCGCCGACGACGATGGCGCCGATCGGCGAGACCGCGGAACAGGCCGGCGTGATCGCGACCAGGCCGGCGACGACACCGGACGCGGCGCCCAGCGACGTCGAGTGCCCGTCGCGCAGCTTCTCCACCAGCAGCCAGCCGAGGGTGGCGGCGGCGGTGGCGACGAGCGTGTTGACCCAGACGACCGACGCCGTGTTGTTCGCGGCGAGCGCGGAGCCGGCGTTGAAGCCGAACCAGCCGAACCACAGCAGACCGGCGCCGATCATGACCAGCGGCAGATTGTGCGGCCGCATCGCCTCGCGGCCGAAGCCCCGGCGCTTGCCCAGCACGAGGGCGAGCGCGAGGCCGGCGGCACCGGCGTTGATGTGCACCGCGGTACCACCGGCGAAGTCGATCGCCGCCAGGTTGTTGGCGATCCAGCCACCGGTGTGGGTGACCGTCCCGTCGTCGTCGGTCAGGGTGAAGTCGAACACCCAGTGGGCGACCGGGAAGTAGACGATCGTGGCCCAGACGCCGGCGAAGACCATCCACGAGCCGAACTTGGCCCGGTCGGCGATGGCGCCGGAGATCAGCGCGACGGTGATGATGGCGAAGACGGCCTGGAAGCCGACGAAGGCCATGGCGGGCAGGCCGCCCGCCTCGCTGGTGGTGTCCTCCATCAGGCCCTTGAGGCCGAAGAACTCACCCGGGTTCCCCAGCAGGCCCATGCCGACGTCGTTGCCGAAGGCGACCGAGTAGCCGTAGAGAACCCACAGGACGCTGATCAGGGCCAGCGCGCCGAAGCTCATCATCATCATGTTCAGCACGCTCTTCGCGCGGACCATGCCGCCGTAGAAGAGCGCGAGGCCTGGGGTCATCAGCAGCACGAGCGCCGCGCTGGTGAGGATCCAGGCGGTGTCGCCGGTGTTGACCACGGCAACCTCCTGAGTCGGTCGTCGGCCTGGGGCCGGGTCGGGGTGGCCGGCACGCGTCGACGCTACTGCAAGTCGTTTGCAACAAGCATGGCCAACCCGGTCCGCGGGCCGGCGCAACACGGACGCAACGTGACGAGCCGACACGCGGTGCGGAGTTCACCGCCGCGAAACAACGGCGCGCTGCCAGCAGAAACATCCGCGCGGCACGGTGAACGCCACGTCGCCCTCACCTCGCAGGGACCGGCGCCACCGACCGGCCGCCCGGCCGACGACCCCCTCAGGAGGTTGCCGTGGTCAACACCGGCGACACCGCCTGGATCCTCACCAGCGCGGCGCTCGTGCTGCTGATGACCCCAGGCCTCG
>DASQTE010000077.1:0-2114 GCA_035642035.1 Blastococcus sp. | reverse complement strand
CCTGCGACTACTACGCCGAGCACGCCGGCGACTTCCTCGCCGACGAGCCGGTGGCCACCTCCGCCGACCGCAGCTGGGTCGGCTACGAGCCGGTCGGCGTGGTCCTGGCCGTGATGCCGTGGAACTTCCCGCTCTGGCAGGTGCTCCGGTTCGCCGCTCCGGCGCTCATGGCGGGCAACGCCGCCCTCCTCAAGCACTCGCCCAACACCACCGGGTGCGCCCTCGCGGTGCAGCGTGTCCTGGCCGACGCCGGCGCGCCGGCCGGTCTGTTCGCCGCCCTCGTGGTGGCGGAGCCGGACGTCCCCGCCGTCACCCGCCGGCTGATCGACGACCCGCGCATCGGCGCCGTGACGATCACCGGCAGCGAGCGGGCCGGCCGGGCCGTAGGCGCCGCCGCGGGCGAGGCCATCAAGAAGTCGGTGCTCGAGCTGGGCGGCTCCGACCCGTTCCTCGTGCTGTCCGACGCCGACCTCCCGCGGGTGGCCCGCATGGCGGCACGGGGGCGCTTCCTCAATGCCGGGCAGAGCTGCATCTCGCCCAAGCGCTTCGTGGTCGACGCCTCCGTCGCCGAGGAGTTCACCCGGTTGCTGGTCGCCGAGGTCGAGAAGCTGGCCGTCGGCGACCCCGAGGCGCCGGGCACCGACGTCGGGCCCATGGCCCGGGAGGACCTGCTCGACGGCGTGCACCGCCAGGTCGAGGCGTCGGTGGCGGCGGGCGCCCGGCTGCTGACCGGCGGGCGGCGGCTCGACCGCGCCGGCACCTTCTACGCGCCGACCGTCCTGACCGACGTCGAGCCCGGTCAGCCGGCCTACGACGAGGAGATCTTCGGACCGGTCGCGGCGGTGGTCGTCGTCGACGGCGACGACGAGGCCGTCCGGGTCGCGAACGACACCCGCTTCGGTCTGGGCGCGAGCGTGTGGACCGCCGACCGCGAGCGCGGGATCGCTGCCGCCCGGCGCATCCGCTCGGGCGCCGTGTTCGTCAACGCCGTCGTCGCCTCCGACGTCCGGATGCCCTTCGGCGGGACGCGGGCGAGCGGCTACGGCCGGGAGCTCGCCGCGGCCGGCATCCGCGAGTTCGTCAACGTCCGCACCTGGTGGGTCCTGGACGAGCCCGCCGGCACAGCGCCCGCGTCCGAGTAGGGGAGAGCCATGACACCGAACCGCCGCTACCGGCTGGGCGTGATGCTCGGCGACGGCATCGGGCCCGAGATCGTCCCCGCGTCCGTGCGGGTCGTCGACGCCGCCCTGGCGGCCGCGGGCGCCGAGCCGGTCGACTGGCAGGAACTGCCGCTCGGCGCCTCCGCCATCGACGAGCACGGCAGCGCCGTCCCGCCGGCGACGCTGGAGGCGCTGGCCGGGCTGGACGGCTGGCTGCTCGGGCCGCACGACAGCGCGGCCTACCCCGAGCCGGCCAGGTCGCAGCTGAACCCCAGCGGAGCCATCCGCAAGCACTTCGACCTGTGCGCGAACGTCCGCCCGGCGCGCGGCCTCGAGGGCGGGACGGCCATCGCGCCGGACACCGACCTGGTGATCGTCCGGGAGAACACCGAGGGCTTCTACGCCGACCGCAACACCTACGCCGGCACGGGGGAGTTCATGCCGACGGCGGACGTGGCGATCTGCCTGGGCGTCTTCACCCGGCCGGCCGTCGAGCGGATCGCCCGGGCCGCGTTCGAGCTCGCCCGGCGTCGGCGCAACAAGGTGACCATCGTGCACAAGGCGAACGTCCTGCAGCTGAGCTCCGGGCTGTTCAAGCGGGTGTGCCTGGAGGTCGCGCAGGCCTATCCGGACGTGCAGGTGGACGACTTCCACATCGACGCCATGACGGTGCACCTGCTGCGCCGGGCGTCGTCCTTCGACGTCGTGGTCGCCGAGAACATGTTCGGCGACATCCTGTCCGACATGGCCGGTGAACTGGCCGGCTCGCTGGGCATCGCGCCGTCGATCAACGCCTCGGACGACCGCTGCATGGCGCAGGCGTCGCACGGGTCCGCGCCGGACATCGCGGGGAAGGGCCTGGCCAACCCCATCGCCATGATCCTGTCGGCCGGGATGCTGCTCGACTGGCTCGGGGAGCGGTACGGCGACGCGACTGCTGCCGACGCCGCGGTC
>DASQTE010000076.1:0-3955 GCA_035642035.1 Blastococcus sp. | reverse complement strand
GCTGCAAGCACTGCGGTCGAGGTCGGCCGGCAGCGCGAAGCGCACGAGCCGCTCCGCGGCCTCCGCCCGGCCGTCGCGGGCGTCGTCCACGCGGCCGTCCAGGACGACGAGGACGGCGGCCAGCAGCACGACGGCGGCCAGCGCCGCCGACGCGATCAGCCAGGATGCGCGCGAGGCGAGGCTCCGCCGCGGCGCCGGTGCCGGCGAGGGGACGGCGGCCTGCCGGGTGCGCGCCCGTCCCCCGGCCGGGCCGACCGCTGTCGGGGCGCGGTCCGCCGGTGGGAGCGGGACGCCGCTGGCGGTCAGCGCGGCGCGCGCGGCCGCCGCCAGCTGCCCGGCGGTCTGCCAGCGCTCCGCCGGGTCCTTGGCCAGACCGCGGAGGACGACGCCGTCGAGCGCGACCGGCAGCGTCGGGAGCAGCCGAGACGGGGGCACCGGTTCCTCGTGCAGGTGCGCGTACATCGCCGCGAGGGGCTCCCCGACCGGGAAGGGGCGGCGTCCGGTGAGGAGCTCGAAGAGGACGCAGGCCAGCGAGTAGACGTCGGAGCGGGCGTCGGGCGGGTGGGCCCCGAACCGCTCGGGGGCCATGTACTCGGTGCTCCCGACGGCCGTCCCGGAGGCGGTCAGTGCCGGGCCGGTGCCCTCGTCGGCCACGCGGGCGATACCGAAGTCGGCGAGGTAGGCGAAGTCCTCACCGGCGACCGAGGTGACGAGGTCGGCCCCGTCCGCGCGCCGGACGAGGAGGACGTTGGACGGCTTCACGTCGCGGTGCACCAGGCCACCGGCGTGCGCGGCGTCGAGGGCACGGGCCACCTGGCCGACCAGGTCGACGGCGCGGGCAGGGTCCATCGGGCCACCCCGGCGCAGCAGCGAGTCGAGGTCCTCCCCCTCGACCAGCCGCATGTCCAGGAAGAGCTGCCCGTCGATCTCGCCGTAGCGGTGGATCGGGATGACGTGCGGCTCGTTGAGCCGGGCGGCGATCTGCGCCTCGCGCCGGAACCGGCCGCGGTAGCTCTCGTCCTGCGCCCACTGCGCGTGCAGGACCTTGAGCGCCACGTCGCGCTCGTGCTCGGCGTCGTGGGCGCGGAGGACCCGGCCCATGCCGCCGGTGCCGAGGACCCCGAGGACGCGGTACGGACCGAAGTGCTCCTCGGGGAGTGCGCTCACCGACCGCCCCGCGGGAGGACCGCCAGTTCCCGCCACAGGTGGGCCGCCGCTTCCGCACCGCGGTGGAGCATCGGCAGGAGAACCCGCTCGTTCGGCGAGTGGATGCGGTCGGTGGGCAGCCCGGTGCCGAGGAAGAGCAGCGGCGCACCGAGCACCTCGACGAGGTCGGCCTCCGGTCCGCTGCCGCCCTCGCGGGTGAAGAGGACGTCGTCGGGATCGGTGTCGAAGGCCTGCCCGATGGCCCGGACGAGCGCGCCCATCGCGGGCGAGTCGAGGTCGCTGGCGCACGGCGAGACACCGCCGGGCGGGGTGTGCACCTCGGCCACGATCCCGGCCGGGACGTGGGCCTCCACCCAGGCGCGCAGCTGCGGTCCGACGTCCTCGGGGCGTTGGTCGGAGACCAGCCGGAACGTGACCTTGGCGTGCGCCTCCGCCGGGATGATCGTCTTGTGGCCGGGGCCGGTGTAGCCGCCCCACATGCCGTTGACCTCGGCGGTCGGCCGGGCGCCGGTGCGCTCGAGCGTGCTGAAGCCCTCCTCGCCGTACGTGGCCCGGGAGGCCGCCGGCCCGGCCAGCCAGGCCTGCTCGTCGAAGGGCACCCGGCTCATGAGCTCCCGCTCGCGCTCGCCGAGCGGGCGCACCTTGTCGTAGAAACCGGGGAGCGTCACGCGGCCCCGCTCGTCGTGCAGCTTCGCCAGCAGCTCGGCGAGAGCGTGCAGCGGGTTGGGGACGGCGCCGCCGAAGGAGCCCGAATGCAGGTCGACGGCGGGCCCGCGCAGGGTGATCTCGGCGTCGGCCAGCCCGCGCATGGCGGTCACCGCGCTCGGGACGTCGGGGGCGGCCATGCCGGTGTCGCTGACGACGACCACGTCGCAGGCCAGCCGGTCCTTGCGCTCCTCGAGGAGGGCGGCGAAGTGCGGCGACCCGGACTCCTCCTCGCCCTCGATCAGCACCTTGACCGTGACCGCCGGGGTGTCGCGGCCGGTGGCGGCCAGGTGGGCGCGCAGGCCGAGCAGGTGCACGACGAGGACGCCCTTGTCGTCGCTCGCACCCCGGCCGTGCAGCTCGGGGCCGTCCGGTCCGTCGACCCGCGTCGGCTCGAACGGCGGGTGCCCCCACAGCTCCGGCGGGTCGACCGGCTGGACGTCGTGGTGCCCGTAGACGAGCGCGACGGGCGCGTCGTCGTCGGCCGACGGCCACTCGGCGAAGACGGCAGGGGCGCCCGGCGTCGGCCAGATCTCGACGGTGGGGAACCCTGTGCGGCGCAGCGCGTCGGCGAGCCAGGTGGCGCTGTCGGCGACGTCGGCCGCGTGCGCCGGATCGGCGGAGATCGACGGGATGCGGACCCAGGCCTCGAGGTCGGCGTACAGGTCGTCGAGGTGGTCGCGCACGAAGTCGCGTTCAGGGCTGCTCACGACGCTGGACGGTAGTGCCGTCGGCGGGCGCGTCCGCGCCCGGCTAGCGTCCGGGACATGGGCGGAGAGCTACTGCGGACCGACGTCGGCGACCTGACCTTCGACGTCCGCGTCGACGGTCCCGAGGACGGGCGGCCGGTGCTGCTGCTGCACGGCTTCCCGCAGACGTCGGCGTCGTGGGCGGCGGTGTCCCCGATGCTGGCGGCGGCCGGCCTGCGGACCTACGCGCCCGACCAGCTCGGCTACTCCCCCGGAGCCCGCCCGGACGAGGTGGCGGCCTACACGGCGCAGAACCTCGCCCAGGTGACGGCCGACCTGATGACCGCCCTGGAGCTCCCGGTGGCCGACGTCGTCGGGCACGACTGGGGCGCGAACGTCGCGTGGACGCTCGCCGCCTGGCACCCCGACCGGGTGCGCTCGCTCACGGCGGTGTCGGTGCCGCACCCGGCCGCCTACACCGTGGCGTACCGAGCCGACCCGGAGCAGAAGGAGCGCTCGGGCTACATCCGGCTCTTCTGGCAGGCCGGCAAGGCCGAGGACGTGCTGCTCGCCGACGACGCCCGCCGGCTGCGCCGCATGCTCTCGGGCGGTGGCGAGCAGGCGACCGGGGTGCCGGAGGAGGCGATCGAGGAGTACGTCGCCGTGCTGACGGCGCCGGGCGCGCTGACCGCCGCGCTGAACTGGTACCGCGCGATGAGCTCGGACACCCGGGTGGATCCGATCGAGGTGCCGACGACGTACGTGTGGAGCGACGGTGACGCCGCGATCGGGCGGACGGCCGCCGAGGCCTGCGCCAACTACGTGACCGGCGACTACCGGTTCGTGGAGCTGCCCGGCATCACGCACTGGATCCCCGAGCAGGCCCCCGAGCAGCTGGCCCGCGCGATCCTGGACCGCATCGCATCGGCCTGACGAGCTGACGAGGGGTGAAGGTCCGGGGGTCAGCTGAGCTGCTCGGCCAGCGCGACGATGATCCCCGCGGGGCCGCGGACGTAGCAGAGCCGGTGGCTGTCCTGGTACGGCACCACCTCTCCGACGAGTTCCGCGCCCTGGGCTCGCAGGCCGGCGACAGTGGCGTCGATGTCGTCGACCGCGAACATGACGCTGCGCAGGCCCAGCGTGTTCCCCAGTGCGTTCTCCGGCTCGGGGCTCACCGCCTTCGGGGAATGGAACTTCGTCAGCTCGAGTCGGCCGTGGCCGTCCGGGGTCCGCATCATCGCGATGACGGCCCGGATGCCGTCGAGCCGGTTGACGCGGTCCACCTCACGTCCCTCGATCGGCGCCTCGCCCTCCAGCTCCATGCCGAGCTCGAGGAAGAACGCCTTGGCGGCCTCGAGGTCGTCGACGACGACGCTGACGTGGTCCATCCGCTG
>DASQTE010000075.1:0-2207 GCA_035642035.1 Blastococcus sp. | reverse complement strand
CGATCAACGAGGCCTTCCGCGACTGGGTCACGAACGTCGAGACGACCAACTACGTCTTCGGCACCGTCGCCGGGCCGCACCCGTTCCCGGCCATGGTCCGCGACTTCCAGCGGGTGATCGGCGACGAGGCGCGCGCCCAGGTGCGCGACCGCGAGGGCCGGCTGCCCGACGCCGTATTGGCCTGCGTGGGCGGAGGCTCGAACGCCATCGGCATCTTCACCGCGTTCGTCCCGGACGAGGGCGTGCGGCTGCTCGGGCTGGAGGCCGGCGGGGACGGCATCGACACCGGCCGGCACGCGGCGACCATCACCGGCGGGACGCCCGGCGTGCTGCACGGCGCGCGTTCGTACCTGCTGCAGGACGACAACGGGCAGACCATCGAGTCGCACTCGATCAGCGCGGGGCTGGACTACCCGGGCGTCGGCCCGGAGCACTCCTACCTGCACGACATCGGCCGGGCGGAGTACCGGGCGGTCACCGACGCCGAGGCCATGGAGGCCTTCGCGCTGCTCTGCCGGACCGAGGGCATTATCCCGGCGATCGAGTCCGCGCACGCGCTGGCGGGGGCGATGAAGCTCGGCCAGGAGCTCGGCCCGGACGCGCTGCTGCTCGTCAACCTGTCCGGCCGGGGCGACAAGGACGTGGAGACCGCGTCGACCTGGTTCGGGCTCGGCGACCGCGAGGAGGTCGACCCCGGCCCGGGCCTGGACACCGACCAGCAGCCGACCGAGGGCGCGGTCAGCAACGACGAGGCCGTGGCCGGCCAGGACGCGGGGGAGACGGCGTGAGCGAGCGTGCGAGCTCACCAATGGGCAGAGCAGCCGTGCGAACGGGGCCGACGAGCGTCAGCGAGGAGGCCGCGTGAGCCAGCTGGCCGAGCGCATCGGCAAGGCGAAGGCCGAGGGCCGCGCCGCGCTGATCGCCTACCTCCCCGTCGGCTACCCGGACGTCGACGCCTCGATCGCGGCGATGGTCGCGGCGGTCGAGGGCGGGGCCGACGTCATGGAGATCGGCATCCCGTACAGCGACCCGGGGATGGACGGGCCGGTCATCCAGCAGGCCGTGGACGTCGCCGTCCGCGCCGGCGTGGGCATGCCCGACGTGCTGCGGGCCGTCGAGGCGGTCGCCGCCGCCGGCGCCGTCCCCGTGGTGATGAGCTACTGGAACCCGATCGAGCGCTACGGCGTCGAGCGGTTCGCCGCCGACCTGGCGGCGGCCGGGGGAGCGGGCGCGATCACCCCCGACCTGATCCCGGACGAGGCCGCCGCGTGGCTGGCCGCGTCGGAGGAGCACGGCCTGGACCGGGTGTTCCTCGTCGCGCCGTCGTCCACCGACGCCCGGCTGCGCTCGACGACCGCCGCGTGCCGCGGGTTCGTCTACGCGGCGTCCACCATGGGCGTGACCGGCACCCGCGCGACGGTCGGCGACGCCGCCGAGCGGCTGGTCGCCCGCACCCGGGAGGTCACCGACGTGCCCGTGTGCGTCGGGCTGGGCGTCTCCAACGGCGACCAGGCGGCGGAGGTCGCCTCGTTCGCCGACGGCGTCATCGTCGGCTCGGCCTACGTGCGGGAGATGCTCGAGGGCCGGGGCGCCGACGGCGTGCGGGCCCTGTCGGAGGACCTCGCGAAGGGGGTCCGCTCGTGACCGTCCTCGCCGCGATCCCCAGCCCGACCCAGGGCGTCTGGGAGCTCGGGCCGCTGCCGCTGCGCGCCTACGCGCTCTGCATCGTCGCCGGCATCGTCGCTGCCGCGCTGATCACCGAGAAGCGGTGGGTGGCCCGCGGCGGGGCGCCGGGCGAGGTGCTGGACATCGCCGTCTGGGCGGTGCCCTTCGGCATCATCGGCGGCCGGATCTACCACGTGATCTCCAGCCCGCGGCCCTACTTCGGCGAGGGTGGTGACCCGCTGCGGGCGTTCGCCATCTGGGAGGGCGGCCTCGGCATCTGGGGCGCGATCGCCTTCGGCGGTGTGGGCGCGTGGATCGCCTGCCGCCGACTGGGCATCCCGCTGCCGGCCTTCGCCGACGCGCTGGCCCCCGGCCTGCTCGTCGCCCAGGCGATCGGCCGGCTGGGCAACTGGTTCAACAACGAGCTCTACGGCGGCCCCACCGACCTGCCGTGGGCGCTGCGCATCTACGAGTGGCTGCCCTCGGCCGGCCGCGCGGCCACCGACGCCGACGGGTCGCCGATCGTCCAGGGCTCCTACCAC
>DASQTE010000074.1:0-7153 GCA_035642035.1 Blastococcus sp. | reverse complement strand
CCGCCACGGCGCACTCACCAGCGCCGGCTCCACCGCCTGTGCCGGAGGAGCAGGAACAGGAGGAAGAAGGCGAAGATCGGTGGGGCGCCGTAGACCACGGCCGTCACCATCGACCACGCGAGCAGCATCGCGATGAGGAGGACGAACACGCCGGCGGGCACTCGCGGCGCCGGCCGTGTCGGGCGGCGGGGCGGCTCCGGATCGCGGGGCAGGTCGGCGGTCAGCGCGGGGAGCTCGTCGAGGTACACGGACCCGTGCGCCAGGACGACCCGCTCGTCGAACTCCTGGACGGTCAGCCGGCCCTCGCCGAAGTGCTTGCCGAGCTGCCCGACGACCTGCTGCCGGTCCTTGTCACCCGCTCGCATGCGTGGTTGCAGTTGCCCCATCGCCTGTGCCTCCTCCACGTCCGTCCTCCCATGGTGCGCCCGTGACGCCAGTGGTGGACGGGGTGCAGCGCCGACCGGGACCGATGCCCTCCTCAACGTCGGCACGGTGACGATAGGTGCCCGATCGCGCAGGAGAGGACGCAGGGGCGTTCCCGCGGGAACGCCGGCGGCTCGGGTGAACGCCCGGCCCGCCGCAAGCGACGGGAGCCGCACCGATCAGCGGGGGCGCACGAGGCCGCTAGCGGTGGCGGCCCAGGCGGTAGCCGACCAGGACGCCGATGAGGGTCAGCAGCGCGCCGCCGACGGCACCCATCAGCAGCGACTGGACGTCGCCGGACGTTCGCACGTGTTCGCCGGCCTTGCCGGCGAACGTCCGGCTGGGGGCAGCGACCGGCGCGCCACCGGCCACGAGCGAGGCGTCGCTGGTCGAGGACACCGCGGCCGCGGACGGGGCGGCGGCGGCGACCGGCACCGCGGTACCGGTCAGCTCGGCGTCGATCGCCTTGAAGAACTGGCCGGCCATCCGCTTCGCGACACCGGTGATCATCCGCTGGCCCACACCGGCCACCGGTCCGCCGATGACGGCGTCGGCCGAGTACGTCAGGTTGGTCCTCCCGCCGTCGGCCGGCTCCAGGTTGATCGTCACCTGTGCCCGCGCGTTTCCCGGCGCACCGGCACCGGACGCGTGCATCACGTACGACGTCGGGTGCTGCTTGTCCGACAGCTTCACCTCGCCGGCATACGTCCCGCGGATCGCCCCCACGCCGACGGAGACGTTCATCTTGTACTCGTCGTCACCGACCTGCTCGAGCGTCTCGCAGCCCGGGATCGTCCGCGCCAGTACGGCGGGGTCGGTGATCACCGACCACACCTGCTCCGGCGACGCCGAGAGAACTGCCGAGCCGTCGAGGTTCACGCCATCACTCCAGTCCCCGCCCGGCCGGCGGCCGCGGCGGTCATCTCCGAATCAGGGGAGCGCACGAGGTCGTACAGCTCCGTGGGCGAGATCGGCATCGACGAGATCCGCCGTCCCACCGCGTCCTCGATCGCCGACGCGATCGCCGCCGTCCCCGGGATGACGCCGGCCTCGCCGGCGCCCTTGATGCCCAGCGGGTTCAGCGGCGAGGGCGTCGTCTGGTGGTCGATGACCACGTCCGGCACCTCGCTCGAGTACGGCATGAGGAAGTCCATGTACGAGGCGTTCTGCAGCTGGCCGTCCTGGTCGTAGACCATCCGCTCGTACAGCGCGCCACCCACGCCCTGCGCGACGCCGCCCTGCACCTGGCCCTCGACGATCATCGGGTTCACCACGTTGCCGCAGTCGTGCACCACGGCGTACTTCACGATGTCGATCTCCCACGTCGCCGGGTCGATCTCCACGATCGCGGCGTGCGCGCCCGACGCGAACGTCGACCGCAGCGGCGAGTAGTAGTCGCGGTGCTCCAGCCCCGGCGCGTCCCCCTCGGCCACCGGCGGCTTCGAGTCGTCGTGCGTCGTGAACTGGGTGGCCTGCTTGGCCGCCTCGTCGAACGCGTAGCGCAGCGGGTTGGACAGGACGGCGACCGTCCGCAGCGGGATCGACGTCCCCGGCACGCCCTTCACCTGCACCAGGCCCTCGTCGATCTCGAGGTCCTCCGGCGCGGCCTCGAGGACGTCGGCCGCGATCCGCAGCGCCTTCTCCCGCACCCCGCGGGCGGCCAGCGCGATCGCGTTGCCGCTCATCACCGCGGCCCGCGAGGCGAACGTCCCGACGGCGTACCCGAAGCGCCGGGTGTCGCCGGTCGTCACCTCGATGTCCTCGATCGGTACCCCGAGCTCCGAGGCCACGATCTGCGCGAACGCCGTCTCGTGGCCCTGCCCCTGCGACGTCAGCCCGGTCGACACGAGCACCTTGCCGCTGCCGAGCACCTGCACGTGCCCGCCCTCGTACGGCCCCGGCCCGGTGCCCTCCACGTACAGCGCCATGCCGATGCCGAGGTGCTTCCCGCGCGCGGCCGCCTCGGCCCGGAGCGTCTCCGCCTCCGACCAGCCGACGAGATCCTTCAGCTTGTCCACCAGACCCGGGTAGTCGCCCGAGTCGTAGATGACCGGCCGGCCGTCCTGGAACGTCAGGTGGTGGTCGTAGGGGAACTGGTCGGGCTGGATCAGGTTCCGCTCGCGGACGACGGCGCGGTCGAGCCCCAGCTCGTCGGCGATCCGGTCCATCGTCCGTTCGATCGCGTAGCAGGCCTGCGGCCGCCCGGCGCCGCGGTACGGCGTCACGATCACCGTGTTCGTGTAGACGCTGTCCACTTGCACCCGGTACACCGGGATGACGTACGGACCCACCAGCTGGGTCGCGGTGATGATCGGGACGATGATCCCGTACGGCGTGTAGGCGCCGTTGTCGTGCAGCACGTGGACGTCGAGGGCGGTGACCCGGCCGTCGTCGTCGAAGCCCACCGTGATGTCCTGGCGCTGCTGCCGCTCGTGCGCCGAGGAGATGAAGTGCTCGCGGCGGTCCTCGGCCCACTTCACCTCGGCCTGCAGCGCGATGGCGGCCATGGGGACGAGCAGCTCTTCCGGCCACGGGTGCACGATCTTCACGCCGAAGCCGCCGCCGACGTCCGGCGCGACGACCTCGACCGTGTCCAGCGACAGCTCCAGCTTCGCCGCGATGGCCGCGCGCACCGACGTCGACGCCTGGGTGCTCGAGTAGACCCGCAGCGACCGGTCGTCGGCGTCCCAGCGGGCGTGCACGCCCTTGCCCTCCATCGGCATGCTGGCGCTGCGCTCGATGTACTGGGTGAACGACAGCGTGCGCGGTGACGCGGCCAGCGCCGGCTCGACGTCGCCGGTCTCCTGGCGGTGCCGCGCCGCGACGTTGTCCGGGACGTCGTCGTGCACGGCGGCCTCGGCCTCGTGCGCGGCGTCCACGCCGACGACGACCGGCAGCTCCTCGTAGGTGACGACGATCCGCTCGGCGGCGTCCTCGGCGACGTACCGGTCGGTGGCGACCACCATCACCACCGCCTCGCCGACGTGCCGCACGACGTCGCGGGCCAGCGGGTAGTTCGTGCGCGGCTCGGTCAGTTGCGGGTGCGGGATGAGCACCGGCAGGGGCTCGGCCATGGGGCCTGTCAGGTCGTCGTAGGTGTAGATCGCGACCAGGCCGTCGACGTCGAGCGCGCCCTCGACGTCGATGTCGGTGATGCGCGCGTGCGCGTGCGGCGACCGCACGAACGCGGCCGCCAGGGCGGTGTGCCCGATGTCGTCGAGGTAGCGGCCCTTGCCGACGATCAGGCGGGCGTCCTCGCGCCGGCGGACCGGCTCGCCGAACAGCTTCGTGGTCATGCGTCGTCCCGCATCGCGGCGTTGGCGCTGTGCACGGCCTTCTTGATGTTGGCGTAGCCCGTGCACCGGCAGAGGTTGCCGCCGACCATGTCGTCGACCTCCTCCTCGGTGAGCTCGGCGGCGTTGTCCCGCTTGTCGAGCCCGGCGGCGATCGTCGTGAGGAAGCCCGGCGTGCAGAACCCGCACTGCAGCGCGTGGCACTCGCGGAACGCCTCCTGCACCGGGTGCAGGGTCTGGCCGCCCTGGTGGTCGGAGCGGGCGAGCCCCTCGACGGTGGTCACCTCGTGCCCGTCCACCTGGACGGCGAGCAGCAGGCACGAGCGCACCGGGTCGCCGTCCACCAGGACCGTGCAGGCCCCGCAGACGCCGTGCTCGCAGCCGACGTGCGTGCCGGTCAGCCCGAGGTCGTGGCGCAGCGCGTCCGACAGCAGCCGGCGCACCGGCACGGTCGCCTCCCGGGGGACGCCGTTCACGGTGACGGTGATGGTGCGGTCGGTGTCGACGGAGGTCATGCCGCCCTCTCTGTGTTGCTGGCTCGGCTCCGGGGTCGCTCCGCTCCTCGGTCGCTGGCGCTCCCTGCGATGCTCACTCGCCCGTCGCTCTCGCGTCAGCCTCTGCGGCAGCGTCGCGAAGGGTTCGTTCGGTCAGGACGCCCACCAGCAGGCGCCGGTAGTCGGCGCTGGCGTGGATGTCGGTGTCCGGGTCGACCAGGGTGCGCGCGAGCGCGCCGGCGGCCGCCCAGTCGGCGCTGTCCACCGGCTCGCCGACGACGGCCTCGGTCAGGTCGTGCACCTCGGGGGTGATGCCCACCGAGACGTAGGAGGCGCGGGCGCGCTCGACCCGGCGGTCGGCGTCCAGCGTGACGACGACGCCGGCGCCGCAGACGGCGTAGTCGCCCTTGCGGCGGGCCACCTCGGCGAAGGCCGTCCCCGAGCGCGGGGGAAGCGCCGGGAAGTAGGCGGAGGTGACGACGGCGGGCCCGGAGATCGAGGTCTCCAGCGGGCCGACGAACAGGTCGCGCCACCCGACCGTCTGCGGCCCTCCGGGCGTGGCCACCGTGACGGAGCCGTCGGTGAGGGCGAGGACGGAGGTCATCTCGCCGGAGGGGTCGGCGTGCGCGATCGAGCCGACGGTGGTGCCGCGGTTGCGGATGGCCGGGTGCGCGACGTTCGCCGTCGCCCGGGCCAGCAGCGGCTGGACCCGCGCGGCGGCGTCGTCCCCGAGCAGGGCGTTGTGGCGCACCAGCGCACCCACCGTCACGCCGTCCCCGGCGACCTCGACGGCGTCGAGGCCGGGCACCCGGTTGATGTCCACCAGGGTGGTCGGCGCCGCGAGCCGCATGGACAGCAGCGGGAGCAGCGACTGGCCGCCGGCCAGGACCTTGGCGCCGGAACCCTCGTCCGACAGGACCGCGAGAGCCTCCTCGAGCGTGTCGGGGTCGGCGTAGCGGAACGGAGCGGGCTTCACCGGCGGGGGTACCTCCGTACGAGACGTGCGAGAGCAGTCACTCTGTCACCGCGCGCGAGGCCGCGAAAGTACCTCAGCGCTAAATCTTCGTCGCTCCGGCAGCGGGCCGGGAACGCCGCACGCCGCCCCTGCGGACAGGGACGGCGTGCGGTCGGTCAGCCGGCGGACCGGCTGCGTCTAGCGGTTCGTGCCCGGACGACGCGGGTGCTCACCCTCGAGCTCGTCGAGCGACGAGGGGTCGGACCCGCCCAGCTGGGCGCCGGTGTGGCCGAGCGTCGAGCCGCTCTCGAGGACGGCGCCCTCGCGGAGCAGCGCGGCCTTCATGTCCGCCGGGGCGAGCGCCCGGGCCAGGTGCCAGCCGGCGACCGCGACGATCGAGCCGAGGGCGATGCCGCTCAGCGAGAAGTCGTCGGTGATCTCGAGGTTGACCGGGCCGATGCCGATGATGATGCCCGCGGCCAGGGGAACCAGGTTGATCGGGTTGGCGAAGTCGACCCGGTTCTCCTTCCAGATCTTGGCACCGAGCAGGCCGATCATCCCGTAGAGGACGACGGTGATGCCGCCCAGCACCCCGCCCGGGACGATGTTGATCAGCGCGCCGAACTTCGGGATGAGCCCGAGCAGGATCGCGACGATGGCGGCGACGTAGTAGGCCGCCGTCGAGTAGACCCGCGTGGCTGCCATGACGCCGATGTTCTCGGCGTAGGTGGTGGTCGGCGAACCACCGACCGAGCTGGCCACGACGGTGGCGAGGCCGTCCGCTGCCACCGCGCGGCCCATGTACGGGTCGAGGTCACGCTTGGTCATCTCGGCCACGGCCTTGACGTGGCCGACGTTCTCCGCGACGAGGGCGATGACGGCGGGGATGACCAGCAGGCTGAAGTTCAGCGAGAAGCTCGGCCAGGTGGGCTCGGGCAGGCCGAACCAGTCGGCGTCCCCGACCGAGTCGAAGTTGATCCGCTCGCGGGTGACGACCTCGCCGGTGCCGTCGGGCGAGGTGATCTCGCCGGCGGTGACGTCGAGCAGGATCGACAGCAGGTAGCCGAAGACCAGGCCGAGCAGGATGGAGATGCGGGCGAGGAAGCCGCGCAGGGCCAGGGAGGCGACGATGACGAAGGCCATGACGGCCAGTGCGACCCACTGGTCCTGCGGCCAGTAGACACTGGCGGCGACGGGCGCCAGGTTGAAGCCGATCAGCATGACCACGGCGCCGGTGACGGCCGGCGGGAGCACCTTGTTGATGAGCCCGAGGCCGGCGAAGTGGATCAGCAGGCCGACGAGGGCGAGCACGACGCCGGCGATCAGGATCGCGCCGACGACGTCGCTGGAGTCGCCGCCGTTGGCGCGGATCGCCGCGACACCGCCCACGAAGGCGGCGCTGGTGCCGAGGTAGCTGGGGACCCGGTTCTTGACGATGAGCAGGAACAGGATCGTCGCGATACCGCTCATCATGATCGCGAGGTTCGCGTCCAGGCCCATGATCAGCGGGAAGACGAAGGTCGCCCCGAACATGGCGACCACGTGCTGGGCGCCGATGCCGATGGTGAGCGGCCACGACAGCCGCTCGTCGGGCGCTACCGCCTCACCCAGGGGCGGCGTCTTGCCGTCCCCGTAGAGCTTCCAACCGAACGCCATCTGAGTGCCTCCTCGACGTGCACTTCCGCACCCTGATCGGTGCCGGACAACGGGGGCGTTGCCACCACCGGGAGGCGCCAATGTGTCACCAGATCGACCCCGGCGGAAGTACCTCATTGCTAAATCGTTATTGCAGCTGAAAGTCGATACTTCACCGCTGAGACATCTGTGGGTACGGTCTTGGAGGTGACCGCCTCACCGCTCCCGGGAGCCCCTCCAGCCACGTCCGGCGTGCGGTCGGTCGCCTTGCGATCCGGCGTCTACGCCGACTCCGTCCGGCTCATGCAGGTGAGCCGGGAGGTCGCGTCGACAGACGGCGTCAGCGCCGTCCT
>DASQTE010000073.1:0-8349 GCA_035642035.1 Blastococcus sp. | reverse complement strand
TGTCCGTGGCCGACAGGTTCCGGTAGGCGTTGAAAGCGGCGATGTTGTTGTTGACGCGCAGACCCATGATGTTCCTCCTTGGAAGGGGTCTTACTGGGAGTCCCGCTGCATCCGTGCTGCGGGCCGTGCTGGTGTCGCACTTCTGATTACGGCGTGGGGCGGCTGTGACTTGAGGCGAACCGGCCGACTTTTTCGCCCGGGGTTCACTCAGGCGGGTTGGGCCGCCGTTCCGCGGCCTGGCGCACGCCAGCTGGTGCGGCTGCGGGGGAGCGGTGCGGATGCCGACGCGGCCGGCATCGGCGACCGCGCGGCGACCCGCTCCACGTAGGACCGCTGCTGGTGGCGGGCGCGGACACCGCCGTCGGCGGGAACGGTCTTGCCCTCCCACACCTCGCTCATCGCGGCGTGCAGCAGGGTCAGGGCCCGGGCACGCATCTGCGAGACGCGGCTCAGCGTGACCCCGAGGTCGGTGGCGATGTCGGTGAGCGAATCGTCACCGAAGAAATTGCGCTCGATCACCTCGTCGAGCCGGTCGGGGAGGGCCCGGATCGCCTCGTGCAGGTAGCGGGCCCGCTCGCCGCGCAGGACCGCACGCTCGGGTGACTCGCCGGTGTCGGGGAGGTCCAGCGACGTGCCGTCCGCGCCGGTCTCGGCGTCGATGCTGACCATGACCGCGCGGTGGACGTCGACCTGCAGGCTGTCGAGCTCGCTGCGCTCGACCCCGAGGCTCGCCGCGAGTTCCTCACGGGTGGGCGGCCGGCCGAGGGAGACGGTGAGGGCGTCCGCGGCGGCGTCGCTCCGGCGGGCGGCAGCGCGCACCGAGCGGCTGGCCCAGTCGCCCGAGCGCAGCTCGTCGAGCACCGCCCCCTGGAGCCGGGCCAGGGCGTAGGTGGCGAAGGAGGCGCCGGCCGACGGGTCGAAGCGCCGGGCGACCTCGACCAGTGCGACGTGGGCGCAGGAGAGCAGGTCGTCGCGGCTCACGTGGCCGGGCAGGGAGATGCGCGCGGCCACCGCGTTCACCGCGAAGGAGGCGAGGGGGAGGTGCTCGGTCACCAGCGCGTCGATCTCCGCCTGCGACCGCGGCCGCTGCGGATGGCGCACCGGAGCGGGGCGGGGCCTGTCGTACTGCGACCGGTCGTGCACGGGTCGCTGGCTCTCATGCACGGTCCGCTGCTGCGGGGGCCGTTCGGTCGCCATGGCACGGGCTGCACTCACGTCCTCCTTCTCGGCTGCCCGTGGCGGGCACGGCACCGCCCCTCGGCACAAATCCTCCAGAACTTGAGCGGTGACTTGCGGCTTCGGCTTGAGGGCCCGTCGCGGGGTGCCGATGGCAGCTCGACGAGCGATCCCGCCGGGGACCACGCACGACCCCGGAGCGGGACCGCCGGGACATACGGAGCGAGACGACGGAAGGCGGTGGACACGTGGACTACCAGCACCTGTCGACGTTGCTGTGGCGGGAGCAGGAGCTCCTGGACCTGCTGCTGTTCAAGGCCGAGGAGAAGCAGTACCTGATCCTCACGGGCAAGACGCGCTGGCTGGCGCGCATCGCCCACGAGATCGAGGTGGTGCTCGACCAGCTGCGCACCCTCGAGGTCGAGCGGGCCGCCGCCACCGAGGCCATCGCCGTCGCCCTCGGCATCGGGTCGAACCCCTCGCTGCGCCAGGTCGCCGAGGCCGCCCCTGCGCCGTGGAACGACCTGTTCGCCAAGCACCACGAGGCGCTGCTGGTCCTCGTGACCGACCTGCGCAGCCTCTCCGACACCAACCGCGAGCTGATCGAGGGCGGCCTGTCCGCCATCGGGGACGCCCTGCTGCAGGTCAAGACGCCCACGGCCGGGACCTACGGCGCCTCAGGGCGCAGCACCGACGGCGGCCCGCACCGCGCGGTCACCCTGGACGGGATCCTGTGAACGAGCTTGCGAGTTCACCAATGGGCATCGGAGCCGTGCGAACGCCGATGACGAGCGCCAGCGAGGAATCCAAGTGAGCACGTTCTCGGGGCTCAACACGGTGACGACGGCGCTGTGGGCGCAGCGCCGCGCGCTCGACGTCACCGGCCAGAACATCGCCAACGTCAACACCGAGGGCTACTCCCGCCAGCGGGTCGACCTCCAGGCCATCGGCGGCAGCGCCGTCCCCGCCTTCTACTCCACCAGCCCGGGCATCGGCGCCGGCGTCAGCGCCGACGACGTCCAGCGCATCCGCGACGCGTTCCTCGAGGGCCGCGGCCACACCGAGCACGCGAACAGTGCCCGGCTCCTCGTCGAGGCCGACGCCCTCGAGCAGGTGCAGACGGCGTTCCGCGAGCCCGGGAACACCGGGATCCAGAGCCTCCTGGCCGACATGTGGAGTGGCTGGGAGGACGTCGCCAACGAGCCGGACACCGACGCCGGCCGGGCTCAGGTCATCCAGCGGATGGAGACCCTCGTCGGCGGGATCCACTTCAGCAACGCCTCCCTGGAGGCGCAATGGACCCAGACCCGCGAGAACCTCGAGGTCCTCGTCGAGGACGTCAACGAGGCCGCCGGCACGATCGCCGAGCTCAACAAGGCCATCCGAGGCGCTACCCAGGCCGGCCTGCCGGCCAACGACCTCGCCGACCGGCGCGACGTCCTCGTGATGAAACTGGCCGACCAGGTGGGCGCCACCGTGCGGCCCGGCCAGTACGGCTCCGTGGACGTGGTCGTCGGAGGGATGTCCCTCGTGTCGGGCAGCAGCGCGAGCCGGCTCGCCGTCGCCGGACCGACTGATCCCGATCTGATCACCGCGAGCGACAGGCCCCGACTCGTGACCTCCGCGGGCGGCCATCCGGTCGCCGCGGGCGGCACGGCCGGCGGCCAGCTGAGCGCCCTGGTCACGATCATCCCGGGCTACCGCGCGCAGCTGGACGGCGTCGCGGCCTCGTTGGCGAGCGCCCTGAACGCCGGTCAGGCGGCCGGCTTCGACCGGCTGGGGTCGGCGGGTATCGCCATCCTCGGCCCTCCCGGCGCGGTCACGGCCGCCACGATCACGATGCTGTTCACCGACCCCGCGCTGATCGCGGCCTCAGGCATCGGCGGAGCGCCGAACCTCGACAACAGCAACGCCGACGCGATCGGCAAGCTGCGGAGCGACCCCCTGGGCGTGGATGCCGGCTACCGCACGATGATCGTGGAGCTCGGCGTGCAGGCCGCCGTCACGATCCGCAACCAGGACGTCCAGGCGGTCATCACGACGCAGGTCGACGCCGCCCGCGAGTCGGTGGCCGGGGTGAACATCGACGAGGAGATGACCAACATGCTGTCCTTCCAGCACGCGTACTCCGCAGCGAGCCGGATGGTCACCGCGATCGACGAGACGCTCGACCAGCTGATCAACCGCACCGGCCTCGTGGGGCGGTGAGCTGAGTGCGCATCACCCAGCGCGCCGTCGCGCTCACCAGCCTGCAGGGCCTCAACCGCAACCTCGACGCCGTCGGCAAGCTGCAGCAGCAGCTCACCTCCGGCCGGCTCATCAATGCTCCCTCCGACTCGCCGACCGGTACCAACAAGGCGATGCAGACCCGGGCCGAGACGGCCGCGGTCGCGCAGCAGGCACGCAACATCAGCGATGCCAAGGGGTGGCTGGACCAGGCCGACTCCACCCTCCAGGGGATGCTGAACATGACGCGCCGGGTTCGTGAACTCGCCGTCCAGGGGCAGAACGGCGCAACCTCGTCCGCTGCGAGCCGGGAGGCGCTGGCCACCGAGGTGAAGTCGCTCAGGGAGGGACTCCTCGGCCTGGCGAACACCTCGGTGCAGGGGCGTCCGCTGTTCGGTGGCGTCACGCCGGGCGGAGCCGCCTACGACGACACGGGGAAGTACGTCGGCCTCCCCGGGGCCGGTATCGTCCGCCGGCTGTCGGCGAGTGAGACGGTCCGCGTCGACGTCGACGGGCCGCAGGCCTTCGGAGCCGACGGGGGCAGCCTGTTCGACGTCGTCGGCGCCATCGGGCAGGACCTCGTCGACGCTCCGTCGGCCGTGTCGGGTCACCTCGACGAGATCGACGCGGTCATGGAGAAGATGATGGGCGCCCTGGCGCAGGTGGGCTCGCGCGCGGCCCGCGTCGAGCGGGCCGAGCAGGTCAACTTCGACCTGTCGCTGTCGCTGCAGTCCCGGCTGGCGCAGACCGAGAACGTCGACCTGCCGGAGACGATCATGCGGCTGCAGATGCAGCAGGTGGGCTACGAGGCCGCGCTCGCGGCGACGGCGAGGGCCATCTCGCCGACGCTCCTGGACTACCTGCGCTGATGGGCACCATGACGCTGCTCCCCGGGACGCTGCCGTCGTCCGCACCCGCCCCCGTGCGTGCGACGGCAGCGGTTCCGGCACCACCGGTGCAGATGCAGGCCCTGTCCCTGTCCGAGCCCCTCCCGGGGTTCCCCGGTCACCGGGACTACGTCCTCGTCCCCGCCGAGGACGGCGGCCGGATCTTCTGGCTGCAGTCGGTCGCCGCCGACGGGCCGCGCTTCCTGGCGGTGCCGGCGTCGGCGTACTTCCCCGAGTACGCCCCCCGGCTGCCGGACGCCGCGTGCGACGAGCTCGGGCTCGGCGACGTGGCCGACGCCCGGCTCTACTGCCTGGTGACCGTCCCGGACGGCGACGTCGCCTCGGCCACGGCCAACCTCCGCGCCCCCGTGGTGGTGAACCCGGCCACCCACCAGGCGCGCCAGGTGGTCCTGCTGGACCCTGCCCATCCCATCAGGCGGCCCTTGCGCCGATAACCCAGGAAGCGGCTGTGCGATCGTGCAGCCGTGCGCCCGCGTGCCGGGCAACGACAGCACACATGCCAAGGACGGCCATCACACACCCATGGAGGGGTACCCGTGCTCACACTCACCCGCAGCGTCGGCGAGACGATCCGCATCGGTGACGACATCGAGGTCCACGTCGTCGAGGTCCGGGGCGGCACCGTCCGGCTCGGCTTCAAGGCGCCCCGCGAGGTCGCCATCCACCGCGAGGAGGTCTACCGGCAGATCGCGGAGGCCAACCTGCTCGCCGCGCAGGTGACCGCCGACAGCCTGGGGGCGCTCGCCGCCTTCGCGCCGTCCGCCGCGGTGTCGGCCGAATCAGCCCCGGACCAGCCGGAAGAGGGTCGGGGCCGGCCGTCCTGACAGATCTGCACGGCTGCGGCCGGGTGCGTTTCGGCAATGCTCGCCCACGTGTCGGGCGGCGACGCCGGCTCCGGAACGACACAGGCAACATCTGCCGAAGTATCAGCCGAGAACTGCGTATGACACGGCGAGTGTTGTGCCCTCTCTTGCCGAGGGCATAGGGCAGATTTCTCCCCAAGCAAGTGACAGGGGGCGATCAGCATGCAACGCAATGCAGTCAGCGCACAGGGCACGGAGCAGGGCGAGCCGGAGTCGGTGGTCGTGCACGTGCAGCTGCGGCCGCGCCGGGGCGCGACCCGCAAGTGCCTGGCCGCTCTGGCCGCACTGGCCGCCGAGCACGACGAGGTCTCCTTCGCCGTCACCGGTCTCAGCAAGGACGACCGCGTCGTCCGCGTGACCGTGGGCGTGGACCTCGGTCCCCGCACCGCGGTGGCGAAGTTCTCGCCCCAGGCCCAGGCCGCCTACGCCTTCGTCAGCGCGCTCTTCTCGTCGCTGTACGACCACATGCCCGTGTACACGGCCGAGCCCACCGGCGCCGAGCGGGCAGCCGCCGCGACCCTGCTCGAGACGGCCGCGGCCGGCTTCACCGCCGCCGACGTCCTCGACGGCCTGTCGACGACGCCGGTGTCGCCGGTCCCCTCGCCCCGCATGCCGGGGCCGGGGGAGCGCATCCCGGCCTGACGGCCCTCCTCACTTCCGGGTCCCTTCCCCGAGCCCGTCCTTCCCCGTAGTGCCAGGAGTTCCCGGTGTCCGATTCCGCCTCTTCCCCGACGACCACCACAGACCGCGCACGGGTCCGCGAGCCGCTCGTCTTCGGCGGCATCCCGGAGGCCGAGGGCTGGGCCCTCGCGCCCATCACGCCTCGCGACCGCGTCCACTTCCGGGTGGACCACGAACTGCCGCTCGAGAAGTTCCGCAGCGACCTGCCCGACGGCGTCACGGTCACCTACGACCAGGGCGACGGCCTGTACCGCGTGGACGGCGCGTGCGGCTCCGCCGCGGTGCTCGCCGACTGGATCCGCGCCTGGGCCGCCCGCCACGGCTCGTCGACGATCGGCCTGCGCGCCGAGACCGGCGTCCGCCGCCGCGCGCCGCGCGACCTCCCCGCCGACTTCCTGGCCGACCTGTGCCGGCACTACGGCCCGGTGAGCCTCAAGCGGCTGCAGCGGAACATGAGCACCATCCGGCTGCACCTGCCCGACCCCGACGACCTGGGTCAGCAGGTCTTCGAGTGGGTGCTCAAGGCCGTGGCGCAGTACGACGAGACCAAGGGCGTCCCGTTCGGGGCCTTCCTCGCCACCCAGCTGTCCAAGTGGGTGCACGACCTGGGCCGGAACGCCCACGGCCGCACCGCCGCGGACACCGAGCACAAGCAGCAGAAGGCGATCGCGACCTTCATCGCCGAGCACCAGCGCCGCCCCAGCGAGAAGGAGCTGGCCGCCTACATGGGGCAGAGCGTGGCGACGCTGCGCCGCAACTCCCAGACGGTCGCGACGCTCAACGGCCTGCGCAACCTGCAGTCCCTCGACGGCGGCCCCGACGCGACCGAGATCCTGCTGCCAGACTCCTCCGAGGCCCCAGACGAGATCATGGGCGAGGCCGAGCAGACGCTGCTCTCGCACGCGCTCACCGCGGCCTGCGCCCCCGACCCGGATGCCCGGCGCGACCAGCGGGCGGGGCAGCCCAACGTGCTCGGCTGGGCCACCTGGTACCTGACCACGTGGGGCGGCCAGACGAAGACGCAGCTCTCCCAGGAGCTCAACACCTCGGTGCGGAACATGAACGTGTACGCCGACCGGGTGGAGCAGGCGATGAAGTCCCGCCTCGCCGAACTCGCCGACTGACCCCTCGGGACGATCAGGTCTCCTGATCGTCCCGGGTCCTGGCTCAGCGTCGACACCGAGCCAGGACCCGGAACCGTGAGCCAGGACGGCGGTTGTCCACAGATCCCGCCACTCCGGTCCAGGGCGCGGGGGAGATCGTGAGACTGCGGTGGTGCACCCGCAGTTGCGAGCCGTGGCCGCCTCCCGTCTCGGCGTCTTCACCAGCCAGGAGGCGCTCGCGGTCGGATACCTGGCCGAGGACATCCGGGCCGAGCTCCGGGCGCGCCGCTGGTTGCGCCTGCGCAAGGGCGTCTACATCGCGGCCGACGACGTCCTGAGGACCGACGAGCGGCAGCGGCACCTCGTCGACTCCGTCGCCGTCCTGCTGAGCCTCGGCGCGGGGCCGGTCCTCAGCCACGCCTCGGCCGCCCGGCTGCACCGCCTGACCGTGCCCCGGGCAGAGCCGCGCGACGTCCGCGTCACCGCGGTCGACCAGTGGCGTCGTGGCCGCGGCTACCGCGTCGCGCGGGCGGCCCTCCCCGACGACGACGTGCTCCCGTGGCTGGCGTTCGGCACGACCTCTCCGGCGCGGACCGTGGTGGACTGCGCACGGGAGTGGTCGCTGACCGACGCCGTGATCGCCATGGACGCCGCGATGCAGGCGCTGACGGTCGACCGTGCCGAGATCCATCGCGCCGTGCTGGCCGGCACCCACCGCGTCGGTATCGGCCGTGCCGCTCGCGCGCTCGGGCTGTCCGACGGCCGCGCCGAGTCGCCGCTGGAGACGCGCGGCCGGCTCGCCCTGCTGTTCGCCGGCCTCCCGGAGCCGGAGCTGCAGGTGGAGATCCATGACGGCGCGGGTCTCATCGGGCGGGTCGACGCCTGGTACGAGGAGGCCGCCGTCGCCGTGGAGTTCGACGGGCGGGTGAAGTACCTCGACCCCCGCGACGGGACGACGGCCGGCGAGGTGCTGTGGAAGGAGAAGCGGCGCGAGGACCGGCTGCGGGACGCCGGCGTCCGCGTCGTCCGCATCGTGAACGAGGACCTCGGCGACCCCTGGCCGCAGAAGGCAGCCAGGATCCGGTACCTGCTCGCGGCTCCCTACGTCGGCGAGCGGCGTTTCCTGACCGTGTCGAGCACGGAACCGGTCCGGCCGTCGGAAGCCGCCTGAGCCGCCCGACCGTCGTCCTGGCTCACGATGGCGGCTCCTGGCTCACCGTCCACCGTGAGCCAGGACCCGGAACGATCAGGTCTCCTGATCACGCCGGGCGGGTGAGCGGCGAGAAATGCGGCGGGAACGGGTCCGACCGGCCGCGACGCTGCCGATATCCAGACCGTGACCCCCTGCGCCCGCCTCCGTCCGCGCGGGACGCGATGAGCGCGCTCCCGAGC
>DASQTE010000072.1:0-7733 GCA_035642035.1 Blastococcus sp. | reverse complement strand
GACGAACCCGTCGAACTGGATCTCGCAGACCGGCCGGTAGCCGCGCATGGCCAGGCCGACGGCGGTGCCGAGGATGCCGGCCTCGGCCAGCGGGGTGTCGACGACGCGGTCCTCGCCGAAGTCCTTCTGCAGGCCGTCGGTTATCCGGAAGACCCCACCGAGCTTGCCGATGTCCTCCCCCATGAGCACGACCTTGGCGTCGTCCTCCATGGCGCGGCGCAGGCCGAGGTTGAGCGCCTTGCCGATGGTCAGGGTCTCGGTGGCCATCAGTGCCCGCCTCCCTCGAAGCTCGCGTGGTAGGCCTCGAACTCCGCCTGCTGGGCCGCGAGCGGGGGCGTCTGCTCGGCGTAGACGTGCTCGAACATCGACGACGGCGCCGGGTCGGGCATGTCGACCGTGCCGCTGCGGATGCGGGCGGCCAGTTCGTCGCCCTCGGCCTCGACCGAGTCGAAGAAGGCGGCGTCGGCGATCCCGGTGCGCGCCAGGTGCACCTTCAGCCGGGCGATCGGGTCGCGCAGCTTCCACTCCTCCAGCTCGCTGGCCAGCCGGTAGCGGGTGGGGTCGTCGGACGTGGTGTGCGCGCCCATCCGGTAGGTGAACGCCTCGATGAACGTGGGGCCCTGGCCCTCGCGGGCGGCCTGCAGCGCGGCCCGCGTCACGGCCAGGACGGCGAGGACGTCGTTGCCGTCGACCCGGACGCCGGGGAAGCCGAAGCCGGCGGCGCGCTGGTACAGCGGGATCCGCGTCTGGCGCTCGAGCGGCACGCTGATGGCGTACTGGTTGTTCTGGCAGAAGAAGACGACCGGTGCGGAGAAGCTGGCCGCGAAGATCATCGCCTCGTTGACCTCGCCCTGGCTGGTGGCGCCGTCGCCGAGGAACGCCAGGACGGCGCTCTCCGCGCCGTCGCGCTGGACCCCCATGGCGTAGCCGGTCGCGTGCAGGCACTGGGCGCCGATGACGATCGTGTACAGGTTGAAGCCGCGCTCGACCGGGTCCCAGCCGCCGTTGTCGACGCCGCGGAACAGGCCCATCACGTGCAGCGGGTCGACCCCGCGGGCCCAGGCGACGCCGTGCTCCCGGTAGGTCGGGAAGGCCATGTCGCCGTCCTGCATCGCGCGCCCGGCGCCGACCTGCGCGGCCTCCTGGCCGAGGAGGGAGGCCCAGATGCCGAGCTCGCCCTGCCGCTGCAGCGCGGTGGCCTCGACGTCCCAGCGGCGGACCAGCGCCAGGTCGCGGTAGAGCCCGCGCAGCTCCTCGTCGGAGATGTCGAGGGAGTACTCGGAGTGCTCGACCCGCTCGCCCTCGGGCGTGAGCAACTGGACGAGGTCCGGCTGCTGCGGGAGGTGGGGGGCCGACGCCCCGGGTACGGGGTCGACCACCTCGGTGGCCTGGCTCAACGCGGTCACGGAAATCTCCTCGCCGTCTCCCGCTGCCGGGGTCGCCGGTGCCTGCGGGCGGTGGACGTGTCGTGGGCGCCGGGGTGTGGCGCCACTCACACATGGTGACACGACGACCCTGCGGATGGACAACACCACTTCGGGGGCGATCTGCGCAAGGTCGAAATCCGCGGTTGAGCAGAAAGAGCGGTAGCAGGACGTCCACGCATGTCAGACTGGGCACTGTGCCCGAGGTCGACGCCACCGATGCCCGGCTGCTGCTCGCCCTGGGCGAGGACCCCCGGGCGAGCGTGATGGCGCTGTCCCAGCGTCTGGGCCTGGCCCGCAACACCGTGCAGGCGCGGCTGACCCGGCTGGAGACCAACGGGGTGCTCGCGCCGCTCGACCGGCGGGTCAGGCCCGAGGCCCTGGGCTACCGGCTGAGCGCCTACGTCACGGTCCAGGTGGTGCAGCGCAGCCTGGCCGACGTCAGCGGCGCGCTGGCGGAGATCCCCGAGGTCGTCGAGGTCACCGGCCTGTCCGGGGTGGCCGACCTGCTGGTGGAGGTCGTGGCGAAGGACGCCGACGACCTCTGGCGCATCACCGAGCAGGTGCTGGCGATCCCCGGTGTGCAGCGCACCGACACGGCGCTGGCGCTCCGTCGCTTCGTCGACCACCGCCTCGGCCCCCTGCTGCAGCGGGCCGCCGGCGAAGGCTGAGGGTCACCGGGGCCGGCGCACCCGCACCGGGCCGCGGGCCGTCGCGACGTCGACGACCGCACCGCCCTGGGTCACCTCGACCTCCCCCGCCGCCGCCAGCCGGCCGGCCGCGGCCCGCGCGGCGGGCATGAGGTCCCGCCAGCCCTCGGGATCGACCGCCCGGGCCGCCTCGGACGGGCAGATGGAAGCGTCGGGACGCCGCTGGTCGAGCAGCTCCCCGATCGTCCGCTGCAGCCGCGCGTCCGTGTCGTCCACGTCGTCAGCTTGCGGTGGTCGAGGGCTGGTCGCCAGCCCGCCGGTTCCCCTCCCCGGCCGGACGGGTAGGGCGGGCGACATGGCGAAGAAGACCCCGATCGGCACGATCGGCAAGGGCAGGCGCGGGATCAGCACCACCGGGTGGATGCTGCGCGGCGCCGCGGCCGGGGCTGCCGGCACCACCGCGCTGAACGCCGTCACCTACCTGGACATGACCGTCCGCGGCCGCGGCGCCAGTTCCACCCCCGAGGACACCGTCGAGAAGCTGGCCGCGACGGCCCACGTGCCCATCCCCGGCGAGGGCGAGACGCGGGAGAACCGCAAGCAGGGGCTCGGCCCGCTGCTGGGGCTGGTCGCCGGGATCGGCGTCGGCGTCCTGGGCGGGCTGGCGCGGGCGTCGGGCTACCGCTCCGCGACGCCGGTCGGCATCACGCTGACCACGCTCGGCGTGCTGGTCGTCGCGAACGGGCCGATGACCGCGCTCGGGATCACCGACCCGCGCACCTGGTCGACGACCGACTGGGCGAGCGACCTCGCTCCGCACTTCGCCTACGGCGTCGTCGTCAAGACCACCATGGACGCCTTCGACCGCCCCTGACCGGCGGATCGGCCTACGAGCCCCGGACGCCGCCAGGCGCTACGACAGGCGTGCCAACCAACCGACCACCGGCCGGCCGCGCCTGATGGCGAAGGCCTCGACCTGCTCCGCGCCGAGGCAGCAGCCGCCCGGACAGTCGAACACGACCGGGCGCCGGTTCACCCAGCCGACAGCTGCTGCTCGCCGGCAGGTCGGGCAGTCCTCCCAGGTGACCCGCTCGCTCGGTTCCATCGTGGTGCCTCCCGATCCCGGCGAGCTGGCCGGGCACGGGAGAGGTCCGGCCGCGGGTTCGAGCCAGGGGACCCCTCTGGACGGCGACCTGTTAGCCCCCAGGGGCTGTCCGCAAACGCGGCGCACCGCAACTGGGGCGACCCGTCAGCGCCAGCCGCGCTCGTCGACCCCGCCGGGCACCGGCGCGTCGGGGTCGTAGGGCGTGCGGGTGAACACGAACGTCCCCAGGTCCAGGTGGTCCTCGGCGATGCGCAGCGTCTCGCCCGCGAAGTAGCCGTCGAGCCCGATCCACGTCCCGTCGTCCCGGGCCGTGAACCGGCTCGCCCGGCCGGTGCGGCCCGGCAGCGGGCCGAGATGCAGCGACGCGCCGACCGCCCGCAGCGCGTACGGGGATGGTCCCCAGAACCAGACCCCGAGCCGGTCCAGCGCCACCGGGGTCGGCGTGGGCAGCCACGGCTCGACGATCCGCGGCTCGGCCGTCCGGACGTCGGCCAGCAGCCCGAAGACGACGGCGTCGAGCCCGGACGTGGTGTTCGCCAGCGACACCGCGCCCGTCTGCTCCTCCCGGTCGACGAAGACGCCGGCGAGGAAGCCCGGCATGGAGCCCCCGTGCCCGACCAGCGTCCGCCCGTCGACCCGCAGCACCTGGACGCCGAGCCCGTAGGCCGACCACCCCGGCGCCGAGCAGTCCACCCCGGCGGGGACCGTCATCTCCTCGAGCGTGGCCGGGTCGAGGACGTCGCCGGTGTCGCCCAGCAGGAACGCCCCGAAGCGGGCCAGGTCGGCGAGGGACGCCCACAGCTGCCCGGCGGCGGCCATCACGCCCGCGTGGTGCTCAGGCTCCGGCAGGACGACGTCGGCCCAGGGGTGCACGGCTGTTCCCTCCGCCGCGGGCGCGACGGGGCGGGGCGTCGTCCGGGCCATGCCCAGCGGCGCGAGGACCTCGACCGTGACGGCGTCGTCCCATGAGGTCCCGCGCATCCGGGCCACGAGCTCCCCGAGGAGCCCGAAACCCAGGTTGGAGTAGTGGAAGCGGCGCGCCGCCCCGAGGACGACGTCCTCCGCGCCGAGCGCGAGGTCCTCCAGCGACCCGCCCGGGGTGCGCTCCCACCAGCCGCCCGGGCTCTCGGCCGAGGCGCCGGCGAGGTGCGAGAGCAGCTGCCCGACGGTGCGGTCGCCGAGCGGGGTGCCGGGGAGGTGGCGGTCGAGCGGGTCGTCGAGCCCCAGCCGGCCCTCGTCGCGCAGCCGCATCACCGCGACGGCGGTGACGGTCTTGCTGATGGAGCCCAGCCGGTACTGGACGTCGGTGTGCGGCTCGGGCACCTCACCGCGCCCGGTCGACCACGCGAGCCCGCCGTCCCGGACGACCCCGGCCACGAGGCTCGGGGCCCGGCCCTCGCGCTGGGCGCGGGCGGTCCGGGCCAGGAGGAGTCGGGCGGTCGTCGGCAGGACGGGCTCGGGCATGACGGCGACCGTAGCGAGCCGCGACCGAGGGCCGCAGGTCAGGCGGGCACGGCCTCGGCGGTGGGCAGCTGCCCGGTGCGCGTGGCCCGGCGCTCGAACCAGATGCTGGCCAGCGGCGGGACCGAGGCCAGCAGGGCCAGGACCGTCGTGGCGGGCGACCACCGCAGGACGCGGGCGGTCAGCAGCGCGACGACGACGTAGGCCACGAAGACCCCGCCGTGGATCGGGCCGAAGATCTTCACCCCGAGCTCCGTGGTCTCCGGCACGTACTTGACGAACATGCCGATCAGCAGACCGACCCAGGACAGGGCCTCGGCGACGGCGACGACGCGGAACGCGGTGGCGGCGGTACGGGGGTTCACGCCCCGATCCTCCCCGAGCGCTCACCCCAGGTAGGCCCGCCCGCGGGGTGACATTTCATACCCGACCGGCAGTAGAAGGACCCCGTCCCTCATCTGCCCGGCGGCGTGCGGGCCGCGTTCGTCTGGGGCCTGCTGCAGCAGGTGGACCGCCCCGGTTGATCATCGTCTCCGTGCCCGTGACACGGCGTGGCACGCCGCTCCTCCGAGCACGAGGACGATGATCAACTCATCGAGGGGCGGCTGCTCAGGCGGCGATGCGCCGGGCGCCGCTGTAGCCGCTCATCAGGGGCGCCACCTTGACGACGTCCCCCGAGGTGGGCGCGTGCACCATCTGGCCGTTGCCGATGTAGATGCCCACGTGGCTGACCGGGCTGTAGAAGAAGACCAGGTCGCCGGGCTGCAGCTGGTCGCGGGAGACCGCCTGGCCCATCTGCGACTGCGCCCGGCTGGAGTGCGGCAGGTCGATGCCGGCGGCACGGTAGGCGTAGGCGGTCAGGCCCGAGCAGTCGTAGGAGTTCGGACCACCGGCGGCCCACACGTAGGGCTTGCCGCGCTGCGCCATGGCGGTGTCGATGGCGATCTGGGCCGCGCCGCTGTTGGCCACGACGGGGCCGCTGGCGGGCGCCTCCTCCTCGCGGTCCTCGGAGCGGCTGGCCCGCTCCTCCTCGTGCGAGCTGGACACGACGGCCTGCTGCTCCTCCGCGGTGAGCGCGGTGAAGGCGGCGCGGTACCCGTCGACCTCCGCCTGCAGCGCGGCCTGCTGCGCCGCGACCTGGTCGTAGGTCTCCTGCGCCTCGGCGGCCGCCTTCTGCGCGACGGCCTGCGCCTCGGCGGCCGTGGCGTTCGCCGTGGCGGCGCTCTCGAGGATCTCGGCGTGGTGGCCGGCGACGAGCTGGAGAGTGGTGACGCGGTCGACGAACGCGTCGGCGGAGTCGCTGGTCAGGAGCGCCTGCACGGGGCCGAGCGCCTCGCCGGTGTAGGCGCTGCGGGCCAGCCCGCGAACCTGCTGCTGGGCGGCGGCGAGCTGGGCGGTGGCCTGCTCCATCGTCGCGACGGCGGCCTTCGCCGCCTCCTGCTGCGCCTCGAGGGCGACCCGGGCGTCGTTGAACTGCTCCGTGATCACCTCGAGCTCGTGCCCGCGGGCCGCGACCAGCTGCGCCGCCTCGGCGGAGGTGGCGGGTGCGGCCTGCGCGGGGACGGTCGCGAACAGGGTGCCGACGACGGCGAGGAGGGCGAGGCTCCCGCGGCGGACCGTCGCCGGGCGGGCGGGCCGGATGCGGGGGGACGTGCGGGGGAGCGCACGGCCGAGGGGGGTCGCCATGATGCGGCGGCTCTCCGTTTCTTCGGTTCTGCCACGGTGTGCCCGCCGGGTCTGCTGACCGGGTGCGGATCCCGGAGGACCCGGCGCGACGGCGTCCGGCGGGCTGCCGGGAGGCAGTGACTCAACGCCCCGACGGACACACAGACCGTAAGTGCCGTGACCAGCGCGTGACAATGACAAAGATGTTTTTTGTTTGGTGCTGCGCTCAACCGGGCAGGTGGGGCGGTCGATCCGCGACGCAGCCGTCCCAACAGCCACAGCGGCACCACCCGCCGGACGTCTCCGGCCGGTGCTCGTCGGTTTCGACCGCCCTCGCGGAGCCGATACCCCGGTGCATGGATCTGAAGAAGCCGCTCGTGCTGCTCGCCCTGGTCGGGTCCCTCGTGGCGTGCGGTGACAACACCAACCTCGACCGCGGCGAGACGAACTGCGACTCCACCGGGCAGGAGGCGTCCAACGAGCAGGACGCGACGTGCGAGGAAGAGGGCCCGGAGGACGACTGAGCCGCCGGGCCACGGGCGGCCGCCGGTGACGGGACCGGTGCCCGCTCGGTACCGTCCGCCGGTGACGCGCAGCAGGTACGACGTCGTGGTGGTGGGCGGTGGGCACAACGGCCTGGTCGCCGCCGCCTACCTCTCCCGGGCCGGTCGGTCGGTGCTGGTGCTGGAACGGCTGCCGCAGGTCGGCGGCGCGGCCATCAGCCACCAGGTCTTCGAGGGGGTCGACGTCCGGCTGTCGGCCTACTCCTACCTGGTCAGCCTGCTGCCCGACCGCATCGTCGACGACCTGGGCCTCGACGTCCGGCTCGCCGACCGGGCCGTGGCCTCCTACACCGCCGCCGTGCGCGACGGCCGGTCCACCGGGCTGCTCGTCGAGCGGGAGGAGGGCCCCGCCACGGCGACGTCCTTCCAGCGCCTCACCGGCTCCGACCGGGAGTTCGCCGGCTGGCAGCGGTTCTACGGCCGGCTGGCGACCCTCGCCGAGGACCTGGCCCCCACCCTCACCGAGCCGCTGCTGTCCGCCGACGACCTGGCGGGGCGCCTGCGGGAACCGGAGCTCTGGCACGACCTCCGCGAGCGGCCGCTCGCCGACGTCGTCGCCGACCACCTCTCCGACGACGTCGTCCGAGG
This sequence comes from Blastococcus sp., assembly GCA_035642035.1. Classification (GTDB taxonomy): domain Bacteria; phylum Actinomycetota; class Actinomycetes; order Mycobacteriales; family Geodermatophilaceae; genus Blastococcus_B. The sequence continues at coordinate 277 of DASQTE010000072.1, read as the reverse complement.
GGTGGCGCTGACCGACGGCCTGATCGGGACCTTCGCCGACGTGCACGCCGCCGACGGGCTGGCCGGCCGCTGCTTCCTCTACCACCTGGTCGGCAACGGCACCGGCCGCTGGCGGGTGCCGGTCGGCGGGATGGGCGCGGTCAGCGGCGCCATGGCCGCCGCCGCGCGCCGCAACGGCGCGGAGATCGTCACCCGCGCGACGGTCACCGCACTCGACCCGACCTCCGACGGCGTGACCGTCCACTGGACCGACGAGGACGGCGTCCCGGCGGCGGCG
>DASQTE010000071.1:0-6804 GCA_035642035.1 Blastococcus sp. | reverse complement strand
CGCCTGCGCGACGCCGTCGCGTGCGACGTGGCGGCGGACGTCGTCGACCTGCTGTCCGACGGCGCCCAGTACGAGGGGCGGGCGGTGCAGCCCGGCGACCTCGCAGTGCTGGTGCGCACCAATGCCCAGGGCCACCTCGTGCGCGAGACGCTGGGCCGGGCCGGGGTGCCGGCAGTGTTCGCCGGTGGCGGCAGCGTCTTCGCGACGCCGAGCGCGATCTCCTGGCTGCGACTGCTCGAGGCGCTGGAGCAGCCGCACCGGGCCGGTCGCGTGCGCTCGGCAGCGCTGTCGGTGTTCCTCGGGTACGACGAGCATTCCCTCGATGCCGGCGGCGACGAGCTCGCTGACGAGCTCGCCCCGCAGCTGCGCCGGTGGGCGGACGTGCTGGCCGACCGGGGGGTGGCCGCCTTCCTCGAGGTCTTGACCGCGGAGCGGGGACTGCCCGAGCGGGTGCTCGCCCGGCCCGACGGGGAGCGGGTGCTCACCGACCTGCGTCACATCGGCCAGGTGCTGCATGCGGCGGCGCAGCGCGAGTCGCTGGGCCTGACGGCGCTGGTCGAGTGGCTGCGCCGGCGTATCGCCCAGGCCTCGGCCGAGGGGGCCGACGAGCGCAGCCGGCGCCTGGAGTCCGACGCCGCCGCGGTCCAGATCATGACCGTGCATGTGAGCAAGGGGCTGGAGTTCCCCATCGTGTACGTGCCGTTCGGCTGGGACCGGTGGACGCCGGACGAACCGCAGGTGCTGCGGCTGCACGACGACCAGGGCCGGCGGGTGCTCGACGTCGGTGGCTCGAACAGGCCCGGCTACGCCGAGGCGCGCGTCCGGTACGAGGCCGAGGAGTCCGGCGAGGACCTGCGGGTGCTGTACGTGGCCCTGACCCGCGCCCGGTGCCAGGTCGTCGCCCACTGGGCGCCCAGCGGCAACACGGCCGCCGCACCGCTGAACCGGCTGCTGTTCGGCGCGGCCGGTCCGGGCGCCGAGCCGGCCGCCCGGGTGCAGCCGCCCGCCGACGACGACGTGGCGACCGCGCTCGCCGCGCTGTCGGACCGGTCCGCCGGGTGCATCGAGGTCGCCGACGTGGGCCGGCGCGCGGTGCCGCGGTGGGAGCCGCCCCGCACGCCCTCCCCGGAGCTGTCGGTCAGCAGCTTCACCCGCACGCTCGACGAGGAGTGGCGGCGCACCTCCTACAGCGCGCTCACTCGCAGCGCCCACGAGGCGGCGCACGAGCAGCACCTCGCCAGCGAGCCCGACGTCCCCGGTACGGACGACGAGCGGGACACGGAGGAGCCGCTGCCCGAGACGTCGCCCGTCGACGCGCTGCCGTCCCCGCTCACCGATCTCCCGGGCGGAGCCGCCTTCGGCACGCTCGTCCACGCCGTCCTGGAGGACCTCGACCCCGACGCGCTGGACGAGCGGTGCGCTCAGGCGGTCGCCCGCCACCTGGTTCCCGGCGTGACCGGCGAGGCGCTCGCCGACAGCCTGCGGCCGGTGCTCGCCACCCCGCTCGGCCAGCTCGGGACCCCGCTGGCCGCGATCGCCGCCACCGACCGGCTGGCCGAGCTGGATTTCGAGCTGCCGCTTGCAGGTGGTGACGACGCAGTGCCGCACGCGACCCTGGCCGACGTCGTCGACCTGCTGCGGCGCTACGACCTCGGCCCGCTGGCCGGCTACCCCGACCTGCTGTCCGCGCTGGCACCGCAGGCGCTGCGCGGATTCCTCACCGGCAGCATCGACGCCGTCCTCCGCCTGGCGGGCCCGGTGTTCGCCGTCGTCGACTACAAGACCAATCGGCTCGGTGCCGAGCCGCTGACCACCTGGCACTACCGCCCAGAGGCCATGGCCGAGGAGATGCAGCGCACCCACTACGTGCTCCAGGCGCTGCTCTACTGCGTGGCGCTGCACCGCTACCTCCGCTGGCGGCTGCCCGGCTACGACCCGGACCGGCACATCGGGCCCGTGCTCTACCTCTTCGTGCGCGGCATGGCGGGCCCGGCCACCCCGGCCGGAGCCGGCGTCTTCACCTGGACGCCGCCGCCCGGACTGGTCCCCGAGCTGTCCGACCTGCTGGCAGGCCGGCCGTGATCCCCGTCCGCGCCGAGGGCCTGCTGCGGCAGTTCGCCGAGGGCGGCGTCCTCACCGCGGCCGACGTGCACGTCGCGCTGCGGCTCGCCCGGCTCGGCGGCGAGCAGCGCGAGCCGGTGCTGCTCGCCGCGGCGCTCGCCGTGCGCGGCGTCCGCGCCGGCTCGGTGTGCGTCGACCTCGCCACCGTCGCCGACTCCGTGGTGCCGGACGAGGACGCCGAGCCGGCCGAGCTGAGCTGGCCGCAGAACTGGACCGCGCTGCACGACAGCCCGCTGGTCGCCGTCGGGGCCGACGCCCCGTGGCGGCCGATGCGGCTGGTCGACGGGCTGCTCTACCTCGACCGGTACTGGCAGCAGGAGCAGCAGGTCCGCCGCGAGCTCGACGAGCGCGCCGCCCGGCCCGCACCGCCGGTCGACCTCGCGCCGCTGCCGGTGCTGTTCGGCGGACCGGCACCCGACCTGCAGCGGCTGGCCACCGCGGTCGCCGCCGGCCGGTGGGTCAGCGTCATCACCGGAGGGCCGGGCACCGGGAAGACGCACACCGTCGCCCGGCTGCTACGGCTGCTGCTCGACCAGCCCGGTCCGCCACCGCGGATCGCGCTGGCCGCACCCACCGGCAAGGCAGCCGCCCGGCTGCAGGAGTCGGTCCTGGAGCAGGCGGCCGCCGTCGGCCTGCCGCTCGACCTCACCGCCCAGACGCTGCACCGGCTGCTCGGGTGGCGGCCCGACAGCCGCAGCCGCTTCCGGCACGACGCCACCAACCGGCTGCCCTTCGACGTCGTCGTGGTCGACGAGTCGTCGATGGTGTCGCTTACGCTGATGGCGCGGCTGCTCGAGGCGCTGCGGCCCACCTCGCGGCTCGTGCTCGTGGGCGATCCCGACCAACTCACGCCCGTCGACGCGGGCGCCGTGCTCAGCGACCTGGTGCACCGCCCGGCCCCGGTCGGCGCGGCGGACGGTGTGCCCGCGGAGGCGGCCGCCGACGGCGCCGGGCTCGACGACGAGGACCGCCGGCAACTGCGCAACGGCGTCGTGCGGCTGCGGGTGTCGCAGCGCTACGGCCCCGGCATCGCCGGGCTCGCCGAGGCGGTGCGCGCAGGAGACCCCGACCGGGTCCTCGAGCTGCTGGACGGCGGGGAGGACCTCGCGCTGGACCGGTCGACCGGGGCGGTCGAGGAGCAGATCCGGCTGGTGGCCGGCGAGATGCGCACCGCCGCGGAGGCCGGCGACGCCGACCGCTGCCTCGTGCTCCTTGGCCGCCACCGGCTGCTGTGCGCGCACCGCCATGGACCCTTCGGGGTCTCCGCCTGGAACGACCGCATCGGCCGGCTGACCGGTGCGGCGCCGGGGGAGTGGGCGCCCGGGCTACCGCTGATCGTCACCGCCAACGACTACGACAACAAGCTGTGGAACGGCGACACCGGCGTCGTCGTCCGGACGGCGGACGGTCCGCGGGCGGCGTTCCTGCGGGGCGCCGGACCGGCTCTGGTGCCGCTGTCCCGGCTGTCGGCGGTCAGCCCCGCGCACGCGCTGACCGTGCACCGCAGCCAGGGCAGCCAGTTCGAGGCGGTCACCGTGCTGCTGCCGCCGGCCACGTCGCCGCTGCTCACCCGGGAGCTTCTGTACACGTCGGTCACCCGGGCCAGTCGCAGTGTGCGGGTCGTCGGTTCGGAAGAGGCGGTCCACGCGGCCGTCCGACGGCAGGTGGTGCGGGCCAGCGGCCTGCGGCGGGTCCCGAACGTGAAAGAGCTATGAGCGACCTGTCCCACTCCCGCGCCGCGGACCTGCTCCGGACCGCGACGCTGTCGTGCTCGACCAGGCGACGACCTGGCCCTGTGCCCGAGGAGGCCCGGTCGCGCTGCTGGGACCCGAGGGACATGCTCAGGGGACGTCGCCGGGACCCACTGTCATCCGGGGACCGGAGCCCGATGGCGAGGGGGACCTGCGTGAGGATCACTGCTGCCGTCGTCGAGGAACTGCACGGCCCGTTCGTCGTGCGGGAGGTCGACCTCGATGACCCCGGTCCCGGGGACGTGCTGGTCAGGGTGGCCGCCACCGGCTTCTGCCACACCGACGGCATCGCCCGCGACGGCGATCTGCCCTTCCCCCTGCCCGGCGTGCTCGGTCACGAGGGGGCCGGCACGGTGGTGGCGGTGGGCGACGGTGTCACCGGGGTCACCGAGGGCCAGGACGTCGTCCTCGGCTGGCCGTCGTGCGGGGCCTGCCGCAACTGCCAGGCCGGTGAGCCGCGCTACTGCCTGCGCATGGGGGAACTGGTCGGCGGGGGGCATCGCCTCGACGGGCCGTCGGCGCTGCGCGGCCCCGACGGCTCCTCGCTGGCCAGCCACTTCTTCGGGCAGTCGTCATTCGGCACCTACGCGATGACCACCGCCTCCGCGCTTGTCCCGGTGCCGGCAGGGCTGCCGGTGGAACTGATGGGTCCACTGGCCTGCGGGCTGGCGACCGGCGCCGGGGCGGTGTTCAACACGCTGCGGCCCGAGCCGGGAAGCTCGATCGTCGTCTACGGCGCCGGCACCGTCGGCCTGGCCGCGGTGATGGCCGCCCGCAACTCGGCGGCGACGACGATCATCGCGGTGGACCGGCACGCCGCCAGGCTCCGGCTGGCCGAGGAGCTGGGCGCCACCCACGCCGTCGACGCGACCAGCACCGACCCGGTCCAGGCCGTGCACGACATCTGTGCCGGCCCCGCCGAGGCGTCGATGGACTGCACGGGCAACGTCGCGGTCATCCGCCAGGCGATCGACTCGGTGGGCATGCTCGGGACGGCCCTGCTCATCGGCGGCGCTCCGGCGGGGGCGGAGTTCAGCGCCGACCACCTGACGACGCTGTGGGGCAAGACCATCCGCGGCACCCTGGGCGGCAGCGGCCACGGTCAGCAACTGATCGCCGCGCTGATGGACCTGCATGCCCAGGGGCGGTTCCCGTTCGACCAGCTGGTGCAGTTCTTCCCGCTGGACCGCATCGAGGACGCCGTCGAGGCCTCCTACAGCGGAGCGGTGGTCAAACCGATTCTGACCATGCCGCACTGACCCCTGGGGCGAGCGCCGCGGTGCGGTCGCTGGCAGGGGGGACGACATGGCCGTCGCCCTCCCGTCGTCGTGGTGACCGGTGCGAACGGGCTGGTGGGCGCCGCGGTGTGCCGAGCGCACGCCGAGCGGTCCGCGCATCCGCCTCCCGGCCGGGAGCGCTCACCCGGCGAGCACGCGGCTGGCCTTCTCGACCGCCTGGGCGGTGAGCTCCTCGAACTGCTCCCGCGCGGACGCTGCCGTGGAGTCGCCTTCGGCGACATCCGGGCCGTCCACGAGCACGAGAGCATCGCCGATGCGCACGACCACCACGTCCCGCAGGACGGTCAGGTCCGGAGACAGCTCGAAGCGGTGCACGAGCGCGACGGCCTCGTCGCCCAGCGGCGGCGCGTCGCGTTCCTCCGTCCGCACGGTGACCGTGCTCCCGTCCAGCACCTCCTGCTCGAATGTCCGGCACTGGGTCGCCATCGAGGCGAAGGTCGCCAAGCGCTCCCGCGCCACGTCGGCCGACTCCCAGACCGACACCGACTCGCCGAAGGTGATGACCGCCGGATCCTCCTCGGCGTAGTAGCTCTGCGCCTCACCCAGCCGCGCCGGGTCCTCTCCCGTGGAGATGACTCCGGACTCCGGGCACCCGGGGGCGCCGCGTTCCTCGAACGGAACAGGCCCGAGGTCCGTCCACCCCTCACCGAGGTCGTCCGTCGTCAGGAGCGCCCCAGCGACCTCGGTCGGCGAGCCGGGCAGGGCGTCGGGGACGGCGGAGCCGGCCGGCATGCCCGTGGCCTGGGGAGCTGCGGACGTCGAACTGGAGGCAGGCGGGTCGTCGTCCCCGCAGCCCCCGAGCGTGATCCCGGCGGCCACCAGAAGCAGCACCGCGCTCCACCCCTCGGCGCGTCGCCCCGGCTCGCTCATGGACTCTCCCCTGTCGCAGGGGAGTGAGTGTGGGCCACGCCTCACACCTCCACCAGGGGAGCGCCGTTCCGCAGGTAGGCCCCGCCGTACCGCGCCTTGCGCGCGCTCGGCAGCAGCGTGGCGGTCGACAGCCAACAGGCGGCGCGGTGGTTCGGCCGGTCCTCCCGCTACTACACGGACTCGGGTCCGTGGCGACGGCCCCTACCGCTTCGCGGAGGGGCCGTCGCCGTTTCCGGTGACCCCTCAGGCGGGCACGAGCTCGCGCCCGTAGAAGGCGACCAGCTTCTCCAGCGCCTGGTCGAGGTGCGGCTCGGAGTCGTAGAGCTCGATGTGGTTGGTGGTCTCGATCCACTCCAGCGTCTTCGGTCCGGTGGCCCGGTCGACGAGAGCCTGGGCGGCGGCCGGGCTGCAGTAGTCGTCGTGGGTGCCGTGGACGACGAGGAGCGGCGTCCGCTCCAGCAGATCGGCTGAGGAGAGCACGTCCAGCGTCATGAGCGAGTAGAGCGACGCCGCCGTCACCTCGTTGACCCAGTGCGGGCTGGCCGAGCGCTCGGTGCCGTAGTACTCCCACGGCTCGTGCCCACCCATCGCGGCCGGTCCGTCGGCCGAGACCGCCGGCATGCGGGCGTCGCCGCTGTCGACGAACCGGGCCAGCACGCCGCGGTAGGCCTCCGTGCCCATCGCCCGCGCGAATGCGGCCGGGCTGTTGTAGCCGCCGGCCACACCCGCGACCGCGCGCACCCGCGGGTCGAACGCGGCCGCGC
>DASQTE010000070.1:0-11158 GCA_035642035.1 Blastococcus sp. | reverse complement strand
GACCGGCATCAGCCGGGACGCCGCGACCGCGGAGCGCTGGTTCGAGACGTTCGAGGGCGCGGGCCTCGACGGCGTCGTCGCGAAGGCGGCGGACCTCCCCTACGGCCCCGACCAGCGCCTGATGACCAAGATCAAGCACGTCCGCACGGCCGACTGCGTGGTCGCCGGGTTCCGCTGGCACAAGAGCGGCCCGATCGTGGGCTCGCTGCTGCTCGGGCTGTACAACGACGAGGGCGACCTCCAGCACATCGGCGTCGCCGCCTCCTTCCCCATGGCCCGCCGCGCCGAGCTGGTCGAGGAGCTCGACCCCTACCGCGCCGACGCCCTCGACGGGCACCCGTGGCAGGACTGGGCCAACGCCCAGGTGCAGGAGAACGGGGAGCACCGGATGCCCGGGGCGGTGAGCCGGTGGAACGCGAAGAAGGACCTGTCGTGGGTCCCGCTGCGGCCCGAACTGGTCGTCGAGATCAAGTACGACCAGCTCGAGGGCCGTCGACTTCGTCACACCGGCCAGTTCCTCCGGTGGCGGCCCGACCGGGACGCGCTGAGCTGCACCTACGACCAACTCGAGGTGCCGGTCCGCTACGACCTCGGCGAGGTCCTGGCAGGTGGCCGGTCGGCGGATCGGCAGTGATCGTCTGCACGGCGCCGGTGGGGCTCCTACGCTCGTGATCATGCGTCTGCACCGCGGCCGGCTGGCCGTCCCTACGATCCTGCTCGCCCTGAGCATGCTCCTGGCCGGCTGCACGTCCTTCACCGACAGCGCCGGCGAGGAGGCCGCGACCACCACCTCGGCCGCCCCCGAGCCCGAGGCCGCGCCGATCGACTGGACCGACTGCAACGAGCAGATCCGCGCCCTCGTCGCCGGACAGCCGGGCAGCGAGCGGGACCTCTCGTTCGAGTGCGGCCGCACCGAGGTGCCGATCAGCTACGACGAGCCGGAGGGCGCGACGCTGCCGCTGTTCCTGGTCCGCGTCGTGAGCGGCACCCAGACCGACCGCATCGGGTCGCTGGTCGTGAACCCCGGCGGACCGGGCGCCTCGGGCGCCGACGCCGCCATCGGGCTGGCCCTCACGCTGCCCGACCAGGTCCTCAGCCGGTTCGACATCGTCGGCTTCGACCCCCGTGGCGTCGGACTGTCGACCCCGGTCGAGTGCATCCCCGACGAGCGCCATGAGGAGATCCTCGCCGCCGAGCCGCGGCCGACGAGCGACGAGGACCTCGACGCCGCCTTCGCCCTCGCCCAGGAAGTCGCCGACGACTGCGCCGAGGAGTACGGCGACGCGCTCGGCACCTTCAACACCGTCGACACCGCCCGCGACCTGGACCGGCTCCGCGAGTCGCTCGGTGACGAGCAGCTGACCTACCTCGGCTACTCGTACGGCACCACGCTCGGCTCCACCTACGCGGAGCTGTTCCCCGACAAGGTGCGCAGCATGGTGCTCGACGCCGCGGTCGACCCCGACGTCGCCGCGCAGGAGGACGCCGAGCAGAGCGCCGCCGCCTTCGAGGCCGGCTTCGACGCCTTCGCCGCCAACTGCACGGGACTCCTCGCGGGGTGCCCGCTCGGTGCCGAGCCGCGCCAGTTCGTCGAGCAGGTGCTGGCCCAGGCCGACGCGACGCCGATCCCCAGCAGCGAGCCCGGCGAGACCCGCCAGGCCACCCCCGGCGTGGTGGTCACCGCCATCCAGGCCGCGCTCTACGACACCCAGTCCTGGCCGCAGCTGGCCCAGGGCCTCGCCGCCGCCCAGGCCGGCGACTCGAAGGGCTTGTTCTCCCTCGCCGACAGCTACACCGGCCGCCTCGAGGACGGCACCTACTCGAACCTCCTCGACGCGAATCTGGCGATCAACTGCGCCGACAGCGAGGAGCGGTTCGAGGAGGCCGAGGTCCGCGACCTCGCGGCCCAGTGGAACGCCCAGTACCCGCTGTTCGGCGCCGGTTCGGCGATGGGGCTCTACACCTGCTCCGTGTGGGACGCCGAGCGCACGCCGCTGCCGGAGCGCGACGCCGAGGGCAGCGCGCCGATCCTCGTCGTCGGCAACTCCGGCGACCCGGTGACCCCGCTGCCGGGTGCTGTCGACCTGGCGGAGGACCTCGAGTCCGGCGTGCTGCTGACCTGGCAGGGGCAGGGCCACACCGCCTATCCGAAGACCGACTGCGTGAACGCGGCGGTCAACTCCTACCTCATCGACCTCGCCCCGCCGGCGGACGGACTCACCTGTCCGGCGTGAGCGACCCCGCCCCTGGGGCCGTGCTGCGGTAGGAACTGACCCATGGCCAGCAGCAAGGATGCCGTCGTCCTGGACGTCGACGGGCACGAGGTGCGCGTCTCCAGCCCGGAGAAGCCCTACTTCGCCGACAAGGGCGTCCGAAAGATCGACGTCGTCGAGTACTTCGTCGCCGTGGGCGAGGGCATCCTGTTCGCCCTCAAGGACCGGCCGACGACGCTCGAGCGCTGGCCCGGCGGAGTGTTCGAGGGGGCTCGGATCTCGACCCGCGTGGACAACACGGGCGACGCGTTCTACCAGAAGCGGGTGCCCAAGAACGCCCCGCCGTGGGTGCCGACGGCGCACATCACCTTCCCCAGCGGACGCACGGCGGACGAGATCGCGCCCGACTCGGTGGCGGTCGTGGCGTGGTGCGCCAACCTCGGGACCCTGACGTTCCACCCGTGGCCGGTGGACAAGACCGACGTCGAGTCGCCCAACCAGATCCGCATCGACCTCGACCCCCAGCCGGGCACCGACTTCTCCGACGCCGTCTGGGTGGCGCCGCACGTGCGCGAGCTGCTGCACGAGTTCGGCATGGAGGGCTGGCCGAAGACCTCCGGTGGGCGCGGCGTGCACATCTACGTGCCGATCCAGCCGCGGTGGACCTTCACCGAGGTCCGTCACGCGGTCATCGCCTTCGGCCGCGAGCTGGAACGGCGGCTGCCCGACCTCGTGACGATGTCATGGTGGAAGGAGGAGCGTGGCGAGAAGATCTTCATCGACTACAACCAGATGGCCCGGGACCGCACGATCGCCTCGGCCTACTCCATCCGGCCCAAGCCGCACGCGCCGGTGTCGGCCCCCCTGGACTGGGACGAGCTGCCGGACGTCTCACCGTTCGACTTCGACGTGCTCACGATGCCCGACCGCTTCCGGAAGGTCGGCGACAAGCACGCCGGCCTGGCCGGCCACGCGTTCGGCATCGAGCCGCTGCTCGAGCTGTTCGAGAAGCAGGCGACGGACGCTGGCCTGGGAGACCTTCCGTATCCGCCGGACTACCCCAAGATGCCGGGCGAGCCGATGCGCGTGCAGCCCAGCCGCGCCAAGCGCCCTACCAGCGAAGATGCCGCCGACTGACGCGTCCAGTCCGATAGCGCACCGCTCGTTCGCCCGATGACCTCCGCCCGTGGCGGTGCGGCTGGAAGACCTTCTCGCGTCCTTTCGTCGGCACCTGCGCGCGGCCAGCAAGGCGCCGCGGACCGTCGAGCTGTACAGCCAGAGCGTCCGCTACTTCAGCCGCTGGCTGGCCGAGCACGACCGACCGGAGACCCTGGACGAGTTGACGCGGCACGCGATCAGCGCCTGGCTGGCCGAACTCGCCGAGACCTGTCAGCCCAGCACCGTGGCCACCCGCCTGCGGGGCATGCGCCGGTTCTGCCGGTGGCTGGTCGTCGAGGGAGAAGTGGACCGGGCGCCCACCGAGGGGATCGAGATCGCCACTGCCCCGGACAAGCCCGTGCCGATCCTGACCGACTCGGAGATCACCGCCCTGCTGAAGGCGTGCGCCGTCGGCCGGGGCCGTCCGGGGACCTTCGCTCGCCCGATATTCCTCGGCCGACGCGACGAGGTGATCCTGCGGCTGCTGTTGGACACCGGCGTCCGGGTGTCTGAGCTGTGCGGGCTCACGCTCGAGGACGTCGACCTTGACCGCGAGGTCGCCTACGTCATGGGCAAGGGGTCCCGGCCGCGCGCGGTGCCGTTCGGCGCCAGGACGGGACAGTCGATCGACCGCTATCTGCGGGTGCGCGCGCTGCACGCCCGGGCAAGCTCACCGAAGCTGCTGCTCGGGTTGCGTGGGGCGATGACCGTCGACGGGGTGCGCGAGGTGCTCGAGGGGCGCAGCCGGCAGGCGGGGGTCGAAGGGGTTCATCCCCACCGGTTCCGGCACACGTTCGCCCACCGCTGGCTCGTCGGCGGCGGGCAGGAGCGGGACCTGATGATGCTGGCCGGCTGGCGTAGCGACGAGATGCTCTCCCGCTACGCCGCCTCGACCGCCGTTGAACGCGCGCACGAGGCGCACCGCCGACTGGCCCTCGGCGACCGGCTCTAACGACGTCGGCCGCGTTCGGCAGTCGTCCGCCGCGCCTGCGCGGAGGCCCGGGCTAGCCGCAGCATGTGCGCGGTCATGAGGGCGTGGGCCCGGCGAGCGCGCTCGACGGCGTCGAGGACGCCGTCGGGATCGGCTTCCCGCTCGAACCGGGCCCGCAGTCCACGCCGCGCCGGCTCGGTCGCCGCCGCCCGGTCGGACGTCCGCGCCCACCGCTCGGCTGCTGTGATGCGCGCGATAACGGCACGGTCCCGGGCCCGGTGGTCGCCGGATGCCGGGTTCGGCTCAGGGGCAGGCTCGGCCATGACTCCTCCGAAGAGCTGCGCCCGCTGCCTCGGCCGGCGACGGGTCACCTTCAGAAGGCGCCGAAACAGTCGAATTAGTGACAGCCGCGCGAGAGCCGCCGATCAGCCAACACTGAAAGTCTGGGGGGTGACACTGCTGGACCAACCATGCGTCCGGGGTGACATCGTCCCTACCAGCCGCTGCGTCGTGGCGGGGGGTGACACCCGCGCAGCTTCCTCGGAGGACGCCCACGCCTGGAGTGGCGGCCGCTCTTCGCTTAGGAAGATGGCTGCGCCGACGGCTAATCGGATCACCTTCTCGCCGCTCGAACCAAGCCATCCTGCGATTTGGTCTTGAATGGTTGGGTCGCGCTGGGACACGTTGAAACCGCAGGTCAGGCCAGATATGAAGCGTTGGGTTGCGGCTGTGGGGAGCGACTGGAAACGGGTGTGGTGGGTGCGTACTGAGCGCCCGATCCCCGGCAGGCACGCGCTTACGCCTGGCCCCTCCTCTCACCGCCGGCATTCGGACGCCTGCCCTCCTGCCCTCTCGGTCGCCCGAGAGCCAAAGACGCAAGACGGCTTTCGCGGGCGAAGGGCGCGCGGATGCGCTGCCCGTAGGCCTGGGCGGGATGCGAAGAGCCACCGCGGCCACCTGCAGGCGGTGCCGTGGTCTTGAGGAATCACCCGGCGCAGCTCGGCGTTCTCGCGGCGCAGCGCCTTGAGCTCGTCGGACGCCTCGCGGGTGACTCAGGGGCGGGCGCGGTATCGATCTCCTTCCGCTCCACCCAGTCCCGCAGGGTCGCGGGAGTGGTGACGAGCACGGCGCCGACTTGGCGTCGGGCGGTCAGTTTCGACTCGCCCAGATCACGGATCCGGCCCCGTACATCCGCACGGCGGGGGGCGCGAGTCTCCTCGTCGAACCTGCTGTGTGCAGCCACGGCTCAGTCTTCGTGCGAGATCGGAGCTCCACCAGCTGCAGGACGGTTCCACCCCTTACTCACCGGTCGGAGTTATGCCCTTACTGAACGGGGCCGCACCGCCGAGCGGACCGGAACGGAACCGGCCGCAAGTTCAGAAAGTGCCCCGACGGCAACATCGACGTGGTCGAACAGTCGGCAACCCGAAACGAGACAATGCACTCGACGCTCGAGACGACGAAGTCCGCGCTCTGGCCGCAGTCCCCGATGCCCGAAACCCAGGGCACCGCCTGGCAGTGGCGGATCACCACCCTGCGGCAGCTGTCCACTCTGCGCGCCGACTTGCGCACGCGGCTGCGCTCAGCCGGCTGCGATGACTCCAGTGGCGACGACGGCATTCCGGTCAGAGACCGCATCCTGCTCGCTGTCGACGAGTTGGCCTCCAACGCGCTGCGTCACGGCGCCGAACCCGTCCACGCCCGGGTCATGGCCACCACCGACGGCTGGCTGATCGACATCAGCGACGGAGCGACCGACCAGGGCCCGCACCCCGCCATGGGTCGCGACCCAGCCATGGGCGGAATGGGCCTGCGCCTGGTCGCCGAACTCACCACCGGCCACGGCTGGGCCGTCATCGCCGGCCGCAAGCACGTCTGGGCGTCCCTGGCCCCTCGGCATGACTTACCAGATGCCTCGCGCCACCTGGGATCTGCGCGGCGTCGATCAACCGGGGTCGCAAATCCAGAAGATGTTGCTGACGGCGACGTGCAGCACCCCTCGTTGACGGGCCGCACGATGCAGGAGGCGCCGACGTGCGGCGTCGTCGGCGGCTTCACCCGCCAGCCGAGCACATACCCGAGCGGAAGGGAACGCCAGTCGATCGATCCAGTGCCGCTCCCGCCTCCGTCGCGGCCCGGCCGGTGGGCCGCGCTCACCTGGATGTTGTCACCCCACCGCCGGGCTCTGGCCAATGCCCGCCGAGCAGTGGAACGCGACCTGCGGGCAGCCGCCCAGCGAGAGGAAGCTGGCAGAGCACTCACAGACGCCGCAGGCACCACGACGGCGCAGTCTGTCGAGCATCAGTCACCACCGGCCACCGGCCGACTCGCGGCATACGCCGCGGAAGGGCCGAAGCTGTCTTTGTATCCGTCGTAGTCGAAGTCCGGCCACGGGCAGCTAACGGTGCCGGGAGCCTGGGAAGGTGTTGGCTACCGACTGCGCCGGCCGCCACCAGAACGCGCCGGGCGCATGAGGTCATGGCCTGGCCCGCCGCGATGGAGGTCGACTGGTCGGCGATAGAGGCCGTGGCCTGGGCGAAGTCAATATGACGGTTTGGACACGTCGAGACCGAGCCTCCGCCGCCCTGGCGGGGGCCCGACCGGAACCCCCCGGTCAACGTGCCATGGACGAAAGGCATGACCATCCGCTCCTTCGCCGGGATGGCCTGCAGAGGCAGCTGCGCAACGCCGTCTTGCCCGCCAGCGTCAACCGAAGTCTGGGCAGTCCCGGAGGCATCCGACCGGGGCCCCGACAGCGCCCCCTAAACGTCAGACCCCCGTCGGAATCCGGCTGGTGACCGTCTTGACGGTCCGTACGGCGGCGTTGCGGGCGAAGCCGACCGGTCCGGTGTCCCACAGCCAGCTGCCGTTCTCCTCGGCTGCTTGCCGCTCGAGCTCGAGCTTCGCCGCCTCGAATTCCGCCCTGGCCGCCTCGGCCGCCTCGGCCGCCTCGCGCGCTTCGGCAGCTGCCCTGGCCTCCGCCGCACGCCGCGCGTCATCCGCCTCGGCAGCTGCCTTGGTTTGGGCCGCACGCCGCGCCTCGGCCGCCCGCTGCGCTCTGGCCGCCCGCCGTGCCTCCGCGACCCGTTGCGCGTCGGCCGCTGCTTGCGCCTCCGCGACCCGCTGGGCCTCGGCGGCCGCAGCGGCCAGCGCCTCGGCCTCGGCCGCTGCCTGGACCTCCGCCGCCCGTTGCGCCTCGGCAGCTGCCCGTGCCTCCGCCGCCCGCCTCGCCCTGGCCGCCCGCCGCGCCTCGGCCACCGCCAGCGCCTCGGCCGCTGCCTCAGCCTCGGCCGCCCGCTGGGCCTCGGCAGCTGCCCGTGCCTCCGCCGCCCGCCTCGCCCTGGCGGCCTTCCGCGCTTCGGCCGCCTCCCGCGCCTTCGCCGCCTCCCGCGCCTCGGCCGCCTCCCGCGCCTCCGCCGCCTTCCGCGCCTCGGCGGCCTTCCGCGCCTCGACCGCCTCGTGCCGCGCGTGGATCACTTGCTTTTCCCGCTCCACCCGTTCGCGCTCGGCCATGAGCAGCAGCTCCGCCCGGGCCACCTCCATCTCCCGCCGTGTCTGCTGCTGCACCTGCTCGACCTCGAGGTTGCCGCCGTCGCGCAGCGCCGTCAGCCGGTCGTAGGCGCTCGGCGGCCCGAAGTTGGACAGGACCTTCATGAGCACCGGAAGCAGCTCGATGCAGATGAACAACAGGGAAAGCATGAAGTGCGCCATCCCGAGGGTGCTGTTCCGGTCGCTGAGCCGGTTCAGGGCTTGAAGCCTGATGAGGATGCCGTTGTCGTCCTTGTTCGTGGCTTCGAACGCCGCTTGGAGGCGGTCCTGCTGCGCGGTCAGGTCGGTCAGGGTGGCCTGGTCGGTGGCTGAAGCGGCTCGCGCCTGGGAGATGCTGCGGGCCTCGCCATCCTCGGCAGCCCTGACGGCCCCGTCGAAACGGGTCTTGGCAGCGGCGAGGACTGCTGCCTGAGCGTCGGCCGCCGCCTTGGCGCCCTGGTAGGCCGCGCCGTCCCCGGCGTCCCCGGTTCCGCACGTGCCGTCGAGCTCGCACTGTGCCCGCACGCCCAGCTGCTGGTAGCTGCGGACCGCCTCCTCGTACGCCGCCTGTTCGACCCGCACCTGCTCGTGTACCGCCGCCAACGCAGGGTCGGTGCGTCCGCCGCTGGCGATCACCGCCTGTTCGGCGGCCACGCGTTCGCGCAGCGCAGGGAGCTGCCGGAACCGGGCGTCGGATTCGAGGCGGGTCTTGTGGGCATCCGCCGCCTCTGCGCGCAGCGTGACGACCTCCGTGTCGATCTCGGGGTGGAACACCTGCAGCGTCAGCGGCGTGGCGATCACGATCCCCAGCACCAGCGCAAGAGCGACGCGCGGCACGGCGAGCAACAGGTTCCGCCGGATTGACGAGTCGTAGGCCATCCCGACCAGCAGCATCCGGTCGAGGTTGACGATGACGACGCCCCAGCCCAGACCGAAAATCACCGCCACGGGCCATGGCGCGCCCAAAGCCATGTGCACGGCGAAGGACGCCGACAGGACGGCGAGCCCGCCGGTGCTGAGGAGGACACCGCCCAGCGCGACGTACCGGGCGCGCGCAGTCGGCACCGCCTCGAGGAAGTCAGGGCGGGCGCCAGCCAGTCCGGCGAGTCCATCACCGATCCGCCGAAGTCGAGCCGTCATCACTCTGCCCCTCCGGCGACGGGGTGGGAAATAGGACCGTCGCCTCCCCCACTTATCGGCGGACCCCGTCGACATCGATCCCGACACCAGGAGTTGCCTGGCGTACTAGTGCATCGTGCGAGCCGGTCGACGGCGTCGCCGCGGTCAGTGCGGTGGGCCGGCGTGCGGGACGTGCGCACGCCGGCGCCGCGCGGCTGGCGGGCATCGACGGTCGTTGGCGTTGACCGCGTGCCAGTTCGGCTACCGCCCCAGACAGCGGTCCGGGGATGTTCCTCGCGCCCTGCACCAAGCGGGCAGGTCGATACTGCTCGGAGCGACATCGCGTGGATTTGCTCGATCATGAGCAGGAACTCAGTTCAAGAAATTCCGCGGTGGCCGCCCCGCGTCTACGCCTGCGCCCTCACCGGGCCGGTCCCACACCACCCTGGTGGCCGCCGCTAGCAGGACACGGCCCGGCCGAGCACATTCACCAGGGTTGCTGCGCGTGACGCTGCCCGATGGGCGGGAGCATGCCGCCTGCCCGGTATGGAGCACGTCTCCGGTTCCTGGGGATGAGGGGCACCTGCGGCGTGCAGAGTGACCGTGCCGCGAGAGATGGGTCACGTGCTGTGGCAGGACTGCCGATGACCACCCACATGACCCCTGACGCGCAGACGCAGGCCATCCCCGGCGTTCCGACGACGGTGGTCGCGGTACGCGACTCCGAGGTCGCCCCCGACCCCGAAGCCGAGGACGCACGGACCGAGTGGGTGCAGGAGAAGTACGAGGCGGCTCTGGCGAAGCTGGATGCCCTGCACGACCGCTGGGCGGCTGCCACGGCCGACAACCGTGAGGCCCCGACGAGCGGCGAACCGGGGGAAGCTGCCGCCTGAGCGCGTCGTTCGGCGAGAATGAGGTTCTCTCACCTGGTTCCGCGTTCGAGTGAAGTCAAGACAAGAGCGGCGACAATCGCGGTGATGCGTTGTGGGCAGACGGTGACACGCTTAACGCCCCCCACCCAGGTGACCAGAGGCCGCCAGCCGAAGCCGTCATCGCACAACCACCACGCCGCCTGCTCACCGGCCAACACTGGCCGTCGTCCCAGCCTCCCCCCAAAGGGCCGGTCCGATCGTCCTACTGCCTGACGAAGGTCCCGCAGCCCGGTTCTGGGCCGCGGCCGGGATCGCTGCTGTGAGCATCCGCGACCGTCGTTTCCCCCGGCAAGCGCCGCGAACGCAGGCGACGATGGCGCATCGACGGCAAAGGACGCCGGCCAGCCAACCGTCCACCGTGACCGGCTAAGCAGTGCGATTGCTGCGCCCCGCGGCCAATGGACCGCCGCGGTGAACGCCGCATCGATCCGGCCCGGATGGCGCAGTTCACGACGTCGTCCACGCCGGGCATCCCCCGGCGTCGCGACCTGCTGGGTAGCGCCGAGCTTCCGTTCCCGGACCCCGCCACGTCTGGGCTTCGGCGCACAACTGGTCGAGCGCCTGCCGCATCCCGATTCTCGGCGGGGTGTCACCAAACGGCTCCGAATAGCGCCTTCCACCGGTGAGAGCGACTACTCACCAGCGGAGCAGGGATGCGCGGTCAGCCGAGACGACGGACAACGGCAGCCCCTGCGCCGGCACCGTCCCACGGCTCCTCTGCTGACCGCGCCGTGCTGCAAGCCTTGGTCGACAACCATGGCGGCGACACCCACCGGCTGCTCGCCAACCTGGCCGACGTTCTCGGCGCCAGCATCGCCTACGTCGACCGGCCCACCGTCGAGGCCCACCTCGAGCGGCCCCTGCCCGACCGGGCGTGGGCCGCCACCACCCATCAGTTCACGGCCATGGCCTTCGACGACCACGTCGGAGACGCCGGCACGCTCCGCACCGACTGGATCGAGGACGTCCTGGCCAAGGCCGGCGTACCCGGTCGTGGCCACACCGGTCAGCCGGGCACCGAATCGTCATTGGGCGGCGCATGAGCGCCACCCGGACCTGCCCGGTGTGCGGCTACAGCGGCACGTACGCCAGCGACGCCCTCGCCGACGTCCACCACGCGCGCCATTCCTGCGCGAGGCACCGGCAAGCCGTCAAGCGAGCACGTCGCCGTGTCCAGCGCGCTCAGCGTCGGGTGCGGCGGGACTGCACTCATCCGCGTGCTCGTCACGTGCACGGAACCCGCGTCGCCTATGTCAAGGACCGCTGCCGATGCGCCG
>DASQTE010000069.1:0-7552 GCA_035642035.1 Blastococcus sp. | reverse complement strand
CCGCGGCCGGATTCGCAACGCCCCGCCCGTCGCCGGCCGCCGTCCGGCCCTGTACCTGACCGTCGCCGCTGCCGGCGCCGTGATGGTCGGCGTCCTGACCCCGGGTGAGCCCGCTGCCGAGGCCGCCCAGGTGGAGTCGGTCAGCGTCGCCGAGCAGCTCGGCATCACCTCGCAGGCCCCCCAGAAGCTGGAGGCCGACGCCGTGGGGTCGCTGGAGCAGCTGGCCGCCAGCCGCAGCGAGCGCGACGCCGAGCGCGCGGCCGCCGCGGCCGCCCAGGACGCCGCCGTCCAGGCCGAGCTCGACCGCATCGCCGCCGAGCAGGCGGCCGCGAAGGCCGCCGCCGAGGAGGCCGCCCGCGTCGAGGCCGCCCGTGTCGAGGCCGAGCGGGTCGAGGCCGAGCGCGTCGCCGCCGAGGCCGCGGCCGCCGCCGCGCGCCCGGGCCAGGGCACCTCCGCCGCCGCCGCGCCGTCCGGCTCCTACAAGGAGTACGCGATGAGCAAGGTCGGCAGCGGCAGCGAGTTCACCTGCCTCGAGAACCTGTGGGGCAAGGAGAGCGGCTGGAACCCCAACGCCCAGAACCCCACCAGCACCGCGTACGGGATCGCCCAGTTCCTCAACTCGACCTGGGCCGGCACGGGGATCGCCAAGACCTCGGACGGCTACCGCCAGATCGACGCCGGCCTCATCTACATCGAGAAGGCCTACGGCTCGCCCTGCGGCGCCTGGGCCAAGTCGCAGTCCAGCGGCTGGTACTGAGGACCGTTCCAGCCCGTCACCCCGGGTAAGAACCCGGGGTGACGGTGCACATCGGGACGTCGGGATGGAGCTACGACCACTGGGACGGCGTCCTGTACCCGCCCGGCACCCCGCCCCGTGACCGGCTGGCGCACTACGTGCGCCGGTTCGGCACGGTGGAGCTGAACGCCAGCTTCTACCGCTGGCCGCGGGACGCGAGCTTCGCCGGCTGGCGGCGTCGGCTGCCGCCCGGATTCCAGCTGTCGGTCAAGGCGCCGCGCGGGCTCACCCACGCCAAGAAGCTATACGCGCCCGAGCCGTGGCTGCCCCGGCTCACGTCGGCGTGGCACGAGCTGGGCGACCGGCGTGCCGCACTGCTGGTCCAGCTGCACCCCGGGCACGAGCGGGACGACGCCCGGCTGGACTACTTCCTCGCGTGCCTGCCCGCCTGGATGCGCGTGGCGGTGGAGTTCCGCCATCCCAGCTGGCACGACGAGGCGGTGTACGCACTGCTCGAACGGCACGGCGCCGCCTATTGCGTGATGAGCGGCGCGCGGCTGCCCTGCGTCCTCCGCGCGACCGCGCCCCTGGTCTACGTGCGCATGCACGGGCCCGACCCCGCCCACCTCTACGCCGGGTCGTACGGGGACGACGACCTGCGCTGGTGGGCCGACCGCGTGGGGGAGTGGGCGGACTCCGGGCGGGACGTCTTCGTCTACTTCAACAACGACGGCCACGGCCACGCCGTCCGCAACGCCGAGCGGCTTCGCGAGCTGACCGGCTGATCAGCCGGGCAGCAGCCCCGCCCCCTGCTTGGCCCCGAGCGCGGTGCGCACCGCCGCGTCGACCGTCGCGGCGAACGCCGGGTCGGCGGCGTCCCGCTCCAGGACGGCGTCGATCATCTCCGGCACGATCGCCGGGTCCACCGAGAGCACCAGGGTGCCGCCCGCGGCGAGGAAGCGGACGGCCCGCTCACCGGGCGGCACGTCCTGTACGGCGCGGGCGTTGCCCAGGTCGTCGGAGATGACCACCCCGGCGAAGCCCAGCCGCTCCCGCAGCAGCCCGGTGACGACGGCGGACGAGAAGGCGGCCTGGGCCGCGGGGTCGATCTGCGGGTAGGTGGCCGACGAGACCATGACGAACGGCTGCGCGGCCGAGCCCGCCAGGTCGCCGAACAGGGTCACCTGCGGGTCGTCGGCGGTGGTCACGGGGTCCGTCACGTTCGCCGTCGTGTCGGTGTTGGCCGGCACCCGGCCGAGCCCCGGAAAATGCTTCAGCGTCGCGGTGACGCCGGCCCGGTCCAGGGCGTCGACCACCGTCCCCACGGCCGGGGCGACCGTCTCCGGGGTGCTGCCGTACTGGCGGTCGAACTGGCCGATCGGCTCGTTGGCCGCCTCGTTGCCCGCCGGGACGACGTCCGCGACGGGGGCGAGGTCGAGGTTGACGCCGGCGCTGCGCAGCGCCGTCCCCATGCCGTCGGCGAGGGCGGCCAGCTCGGCCGGCGGCAGCGCGCCCTGCTCGAGGGCCGAAGGCAGCCTCTCGAAGCCCGGGCCCTGGAGCGCCTGGACGTCGCCGCCCTCCTGGTCCGCGGCCACCCAGAGACCGGGGCCGGGGGAGAGGGACTGCCAGCGCTGAGCCGTGGCCGCCAGCTCCGTGGCCGGCGCCGTCGACCGGCCGGCCATGAACAGCCCACCCACGCCGCTCTCAGCCAGTGCGTCGCCGCCGTCGAGGTCCTCCAGCGGGACGCCGGCGACGAACAGCTGGGCGACCTGGTCACGCCGGTCGAGCCCGGCCAGCGCGGCGTCGACGGGATCCGCGGGTGTGGCCGGGGCCGGGCTCGACGACGGGGTGGACGAGGACGGGGTGGACGAGGTCCCGGCCCGCGGGGTGGCCGGGCGGTCGCTCCCGCACGCGGTGAGCAGCAGGCAGAGCGCCAGCAGGGAGGCCCGCACCGGCGCCCGGTGTCCGGTGGTCGGCATGGAGCTCCTCCGGCACGAGTGGGCGGAACGACGGGGGCGGTCCAGCGATCATCCTCCTGGGCCGCCGTGGCCGGTCGCGGCCCCGACACCCCGCCGGCGGCGCGCGGGTCGGGGGCTCGCCGTCCGTCCGGCGGGGTAATACGGTCGGGCCATGGGTGGCGAGCAGGAGCAACCGGAGCCCCAGACGGCGACCGGCAAGCTGGTCGGGCGGTCGATCGACGAGTTCGTCAACCAGCTGCGCGCCTTCAGCGAGCGGGCCCGCTCCGTCGCCGGCGCGGTGCCGTCCCGCCTGCCCCTGCCGGCGCTGCCCAGCCCGCCCGGCGCGATGTCCGCGGCCCAGGTCGGCGCGATCGCCCAGACCGTCCGGGCGCAGCGCGAGTCGATCTCCGCGATCCGCGCCCAGCTCGACGCGTTCGACCAGCAGCTGGGGGTCTTCGAGCGGATCCTCGACCCCCTGGTCGAGTGGAGCGCCTCCTGGGCCCAGCTGGAGAAGGCGGTCGGCGACTTCGTGCGGCCCGCCAGCGAGAGCGGCAGGACCCCCGAGGCCTAGAGGCCGTCGTCCTCGCTGCTGTCCCGGCTCCGGCGGCGGAGCAGCCCGGTCACCGAACCGACGCGGTCCTGCGCGACCCGCAGCCCGTGGATCAGGGGCACCAGGTCCTCCTGGATGCGCCGCAGCGTGTCGGGCACGGTGTCGACGACCGGGTCGTCGAGCACCCGGCCCACGCGTTCGATGCCCGGCTTCAGCGCGCGCACCGGCTCCTCGAGCTCCTCGACGAGGTCCTCGAGCCGCTCGGCGATGCGCTGCGCCGAGGCGATCGTGGCGTGCGCCATCGTCGTCGCCTCGGTCAGCTCCTTCACGGTGCCGTTGAGGTCGCTGAGGGTGCGGGGGAGCTGGGCGAGCGCCTCGGTCTGCGTCTGCAGCAGGGTCAGCAGCTCGCTGAGCCCCGGGATGCGAGGCATCCCGAGCCCGCGTAAGGGATCCACGTCAGCAACCGTCCGCGACCGGCGCGGCCCGCGCAACCCGGCGGATGATCAGGAGACCTGATCATCCTGGGTCCTGGCTCACCGTCCACCGTGAGCCAGGACCCCTAACGATCAGCAGACCTGATCATGCTTGGGGGCGCCGCGGGCCTCCCGGGTGCCGCGGGCCCGAGGGCGGCTCAGCGGCCAGTCGTCTCGACCGCTGAACCTCGACCCCCAGGGCTGCCGGCGGCCCCGTGGACCGTGGGTCCACTGTGCCCCTCGCGACGGCGGTCCACTCGTCGAGCGGCACCCGGCGGTTCAGCTAGTGGGCAGGTCGCCCGTCGCCACGAAGCGCTCCGCGATGTCGCGCACCTTCGTGTTCGTCTCCATCGACACCCGGGTCAGGGCCTGGAACGCCTGGTCCGGGGTGAGCTTGAAGCGCTCCATGAGGATGCCCTTCGCCTGATCGATGACCGCCCGGGAGTCCAGCGCGGCGGCCAGGTGCTCGGCCCGTTCGACGGCGCTCTCGTAGAGGTACATGTTCGAGACCGGGACGACGGCGTAGTCGGCGAAGCGGGAGACCAGCCGCCGGACGCCCTCGTCGGCCGCGGAGAACTGCCGGGCGTACACGTTGAGCGCACCCGAGACCTTCTCGCGGACAGGCAGCGGGAAGGACAGCACGCTGTCGCAGCCGGCCGCCGCGGCCTCGGCCGCGAACTCCGGCCACTCGGTGTTCGACCGGGTGTCGACGATCTCGGCGGTCCGGCCGGTCGTCGCAGCGGCCAGGCAGGGGCCGGACGCGAGCCGGTACTGCGTCTGGTCCAGGTGCTGGGCCAGGTCGCCGGTGGCCGCGACGGTCGAGGGCCGGTCACCGGAGAGGATGGTCATCGAGATCACCGGCTCGCCGGGGAGCACGCCCGCGGCCAGCTCGGTCACCCGCTGCAGGACCGACTCCAGGGAGTGCTCGGCGAACGAGAGTCGGCCGAGTTCGTCGAACGCCGTCGTGACGGCGACGGCGTCGTCGTCGGGGGGATTCACTGCTGCGCTCCGCATGAGGTCGCACCGGACCGAGTAGCCGGCATCACCGAGGAGGCCCCGTGGTTTCCAGGGCCTCCCGAGGTGGCAGCACACCGGGTGCTGCCGCGCGCCGGCTGTCTGACGCGTTCAGCGGGGAAGCATAGTCGTGCGCAACTGGAGTTCCACGCAGCCTGCGGGCGACGGCGGGCAGCGGTGCCGCAGCTGCCCGCGGACCCGGGACCCGGACGACGGGCGGCTCAGAGCCAGGTCGTGATGCGGATGGTGGTGCCCTCGTCGGAGGACCGCAGCTGCACCAGGTCGCAGAGCTGGTTGACCAGGAAGATCCCGCGCCCGCCCTCCTGGTCGAGGGCGGGCATCAACCGTCCGGTCAGCGGCTCGGTCAGCCGCCCCGCGTCGTGGAACTCGACGATGGCCGCGCTGGGCGTCGTCCACATCGCGACCGTCCCGCTGCCGCCGCCGTGCTGCACGCTGTTGGTGGCCAGCTCCGAGGCGGCGAGCTCCAGGACCTCGACCTTGTCCTCCGGCAGGCCGATCCGCCGTGCGTACTGGGCGACCGTCCGCCGGGTCGCCGGGACGTCGGCGGGCCCGTACGTCCCCCGCAGGACGGCCTCGCCCGGCGCCGGCAGCGGGGCGGCGAAGAGCTCGGCCACCTCGCCGGGGGCGTAGTCCGGGCTCGGCCGCCGGCCGGCCGACGTCCCGGCCGTGGGGTGGTTGTGCAGCGCGGCCCGGACGACGGCGCGCGGCAGGCGCGTCTCGTCGTAGGGGCACAGCAGCCGCCAGGGAGCGCCCCCGTCGAAGGCGTGGTTGAGCAGGAGCTCGTGCAGCCGGCACTCGAAGTACTCGGACTCCCGGCGCCCGGCGAACGCGGGCTCGCCGACGCCGCGCAGCCGGCGGCCGGCGGCCGTGTGCTCACCGAGCAGCCGGTCCCAGACCCCGATGATGCGCCCGGGGTTGCGGCCCACCTCCGCCATGTCGCGAAGGTCGACCGCCGAGGCGTCGTCGCCCAAGGCGTCGCGCAGCAGGTCCAACCGGGCACGCGGCTCGACCACGACCACTGCCTCGTCGAACTCGAGCCCCTCGCGGACGAACGGGAGGAGGCCGGCGAGGAAGTCCTCCTCGTCCCGGTAGAACAGGGCCTCGTGGTCGAATGCCTCGGCCGGCCCGGTGAGGGTGGCGGTCACGCCCCCGCCCGGGTGAAGGCGACGGGGGCGACCTGGGTGAGGCCGAGGACCTGCCACATCCGCTGCAGCAGCGGCGAGGCGCCCCGGACCTCGAGCGGCAGGGAGCGCGCCTCCAGGTCCTGCGCCCAGCGGGCGATCACGCGGGAGGCGGCGATGTCGACGAACTCCACCTGACCGAGGTCGAGCACCGCGCCGTCGTCGCCGACCGGTGACGACGCCAGCACGCGGGCGAGCCGCTCGGCGGAGAACGTGTCGACGCTGCCGGTCAGCGCGAGGCGGTCGTCGTCGAAGAAGACCTGGAACGGGGGTACGGCGTCGGCGTGGACGAGCGGGTGCACCGTGGCGACGTCGGCCAGGGCCTGCGCGGACAGCCGACTGGGGTACGCGCACATCGCGGTGAACCCGGAGCCCTCGGCGGCGTACTCGTCGGCCAGGTGCTCCCACTCGACCAGCGTCGCCCGGGTGCCGGCGTCCTCCGCCAGGGGACTCACCTCGGTGACCACCCGCAGACCGGAGTACCCGTCGGCGAGGGCCGTCCGCGTCGCGGCGTCGTAGAACGTCCGCTGGGTGCCGGAGACGACCTCGCCGGCTTCCTCGTAGGCCTCGGCCATCGTCAGCGTCCGGAGCGCGCCGGCGGCGATGAGCGCCGCGGCGTCCCCGATCCCGTCGCCCGCCGAGCCGAGACTGGCGATGACCCGCTCGCCGACGACCAGCAGCCGCTCGTCGCGCTCGAGCCCACCGGCCAGGAAGCGCCGCACCGTGCGGTCGAAGGACGCGTCGTCCTCGTCGTACACCCAGCAGATGTGGTCGGACGTGCTCGCTGCCGGGACCTGGGTCACTGCTCCGTGTGCACGCACCTACTCAAGGTAGGCCCGCGGGACGACGGGCAACAGGGGTCACGAAAAGGTCACAGTTCCCTCACAGGAACCTGAGGATGTCCTCCACACGTTCCCGTGCATCACCGAAGAGCATGCGGCTGTTCTCCCGGAAGAACAGCGGGTTCTGGACCCCGGCGTACCCGGTGTTCATCGACCGCTTGAAGACCACGACGTCCTTGGCCTCCCACACCTTGAGCACCGGCATGCCGGCGATCGGGCTGGTCGGGTCCTCCGTCGCGGCGGGATTGACGGTGTCGTTCGCGCCGATGACGAGCACGACGTCGGTGCCGGCGAGGTCGTCGTTGATCTCGTCCATCTCGAGCACCACGTCGTAGGGCACCTTGGCCTCGGCCAGGAGCACATTCATGTGCCCGGGGAGCCGGCCGGCGACGGGGTGGATGCCGAACCGGACGTCGATGTCCTTGGCGCGCAGCTTCCGCGTCAGCTCGGCGACGGCGCCCTGGGCCTGGGCGACAGCCATGCCGTACCCGGGCGTGATGACCACCGACGACGCCTCCCGCAGGAGGTCGGCGGTGGCTTCCGCGTCGATCTCGGTGTGCTCGCCGTAGTCCTTGTCCACGGCGGCGGCGCCCTCGTTGCCGAATCCGCCGGCGATGACGGAGAGGAAGGACCGGTTCATCGCGCGGCACATGATGTAGGAGAGGTAGGCACCGCTCGAGCCGACCAGGGCGCCGGTGATGATCAGCAGGTCGTTGCCGAGGAGGAACCCCGACGCCACCGCGGCCCAGCCGGAGTAGCTGTTGAGCATGGAGACGA
>DASQTE010000068.1:0-2710 GCA_035642035.1 Blastococcus sp. | reverse complement strand
GACCTGAACCGGAAGATCGGCGAGGTCGGGGCCATCGCCAGGAGCCAGATGGGCGCCGTGCAGGACCTCATGGACGAGCTGCTGCCGCCCCCGCCGGACGACCGCCCCTGCTGGGCGGTCAGCGGCAGGGCCGCCGTGCAGCAGGTGTCCGACGCGGTCCACGACCGCGCCCGCGAGCTCCTCGGTGCCGGCTACCCGACGTACTGCCGGCTCAAGGTGGAGGCCGCCGCGCGGCGCATGGCCGACGAGATCGCCCAGCGCTTCGTCTTCCCGCCGGACTCCAGCCGCACCAGCTTCCTGCGGGCAGCCATCGGCGAGTGGGCGCGCAGCCGCCCCGAGTGGGCCGACCCGGACCCCGCGAAGCTGATGGCCATGCTCCAGCCGGCGGACATCCCGTACCGCGAGCGCCGCCTGATGTTCCTGCTCGCCGGCGTCAACGCGCTCTACGACGAGGTCGGGACCGGCCCGCACGCCCCGCTGCGCCAGGACCTCGACAGGCTCAAGACGGCGGCGTGGGACCTGCTGGAGGAGCTCCGCCGCGTCCCCGGCCAGGTGGTGACCGACGTGCCTCCGGACGCCGTCGCCTTCCTGGCACCCGACCGGCTGGACGACAGCCTGCTGGCCGACCCGCGGCTGTTCGCCGACGCCCACGGCGACGACTTCACGAGGCTCTTCACTGCCTACCGGGACGCGCTGGCGAGCGCTCTCGGCGACGGCAGCACGCCCCTGTGGGACCTCTTCGAGCAGACCACGCTGACCTGGGGTGCGAGGTCCCGGCGCGCGCTGCTGTCGAGGTACCTGGCGTTCCCGCTCTGGGACGGCCTGATCTTCCCGACCGTCTCCCTGTCCGAGCTGCCGCAGTTCAGCCCGATCGGCGTCGCGCAGTTCAGCCCGCTGGCCGCCGTCGCGCTGCCCACGCCGGGCGACGGGAAGCTCAAGGGCGTCTCGCTGCACCACTTCGGTGGCTTCGCCAGGGCCGAGTGGCGGGAGAACGACTACCTCTGGGGACGCCTCGACGGCGTCGAGCTGATCCTGCGGCAGCTCTACGACGCCGGGTCGGCGGCACCGACGGCCGCGGCCACGGCCCCTCCGGCGTCGGGGGACGAGGCGGTCCGGAGCGCCGGCGGGTCGGTGCTGCAGGCCGGGCTCCGGGCGGTGCTCCGGTCCGAGGAGGGCATGACCCGCATCCCGCGTCTCCGAGGTGAGCTGGAGGCGGCGATCTCCGGCCTCGCGTGAGCGCGTCCGCCCGCGACCGCCGTCGCCCTGCCATGATGCCGCCGTGCCGACCGACACCGCCCGCTCGACGGGGCCGCTCCTCGTCGCCGGCCTGGCGGGCCTCGCCCACCTGGTCGTCGGGTACTTCTACCTCGCCGGCGGGCTGGTGATCCCGGGCTACGCGCTGATCCCGCTGTGGGTGCTCTGGCTGGTGCTCGCCGTCGTGCTGGTGCGGCTGGCGCTCCGGCGGTCCTGGTGGACGCCGGCCGTCCCGGTCACCGCGGCCGCGGTGCTCGTCCTGGTGCTCGTGCTCGGGGAGCAGGTGTTCGGCTGGCAGGCGTGAGTCAGCGGGGAAGGGCCGCGTCGTAGCGGTCCAGCAGGACGGCGGCGATCCGGTCGTCCGGCAGCAGGGGAGCGGTCACCGCGTCCGCCCCGGCCCCCGCCAACTTGTCGTGGAAGTGCCCGGGCGCCAGGAGGTACGCCGCGACGACGACCCGCTCCGCGCCGCCCCGGCGCGCGGCGAGGACCGCGTCCGGCACGGGCGGCTGGGCCGCGGAGCCGTACCCGGTGGTCACGGGTCCGGCCCACGAGCGCTGCAGCAGGTCGGCGGTGTCCTCGACGTCGGCGACCGACCGGACGTCGCTGGACCCGGCCGCGGCGAGGACGACGGCGGTCAGCGGGTCGCGGGGATCGGCGCCGGCCTGCAGCAGCCGGTCGTGCAGCACCTCGACCAGCCGCGGGTCGGGCCCGAGCGGGCGCGCGGCGACGGCCGAGGCGGCGTCGGCGACCGCGCCCGCGATGTCGACGTGCACGTGGTAGCCGCCGGACAGCAGCAGCGGGACGACGACCGCCGGACGCCCCTCGGCCGACAGCCCGGCGACGACGTCCACGACGGTCGGCGGCTGGACGTCGACGAAGGCCGCCGTCGTGACGAGCCCGGGCCGCTGCGCGCGGGCGGCGAGGGCCAACTCCGCGATCAGCCGGCGGCCGGTGGGATTGCGGGTGCCGTGCGCGCAGGCCACGAGGACGGGTGCGGTCACAAGGCCCGGGTGACGCCGCCGTCGACGGCGATCATGGTGCCGGTCAGGTAGGACGCGGCGGGGGAGAGGGCGAAGGCCGCGACCCGGCCGAACTCCTCCGGACGGCCGACCCGGCGGAGCGGGATGCCCGCCTCGGTCTTGGCGCGCATGGCGGCCGCGTCCCCGGACGCCGCCTCGATCTCGCTGATGCGGTCGGTGGCGATCGTGCCGGGCATCAGGCCGAGGACCCGGATGCCCTTCGGCCCCAGCTCGTCGGCCAGCGCCTTGGCCGTCATCGCCAGGCCCGGGCGCAGGCCGTTGGAGATGGCCAGGTGGCCGATCGGCTGGCGGACGGAGGTGGAGAGGACGAAGCCGATCGCGGCGCCCTCCGCCAGGTGCGGGACGAGGGCCCGCACCAGGCGCAGCGGGCCGAGCAGGACGTTCTCCACGCCGGCCCGCCAGTCGTCCTCGGCGGT
>DASQTE010000067.1:0-6648 GCA_035642035.1 Blastococcus sp. | reverse complement strand
GGCGGGCGTCGAAGCCGATCACCACGCCCCCGCCGGCGTGCCCGGAGTCCGCGAGGTGGCGAGCGAGCCCCGCCGCCGCGCGGGTGACGACGGCGGCGTTCATCCCGGCCGGGCCGGCGCGCAGCGGACCGCGCAGCCCCGCCGTCCCGAAGGTGAGGGGACCGGCGAACCGGCGGGTCAGCTCGTCGACGTCGCCGGCCCGGACGAGTGCCTCGATCTCGGCGCGGTCGCCCTCGTGCGGATCGCCGTCGGCCCACGCGCGGGCCTGGTCGAGGACCGTCACAGCCGGCCCCCGGCGGCCTCGACCCGGTCGGCGTCGAACTCCGGCAGCGTGTACTGGCCGCCGACCCGCGCGTGCACCGGATCGTCGGGATCGGCCTCCCCGTGGGCCTCGATCAGCGCCTCCGCGTAGACCTCGGCGTCGTCCTGAGGGTCGTAGCCGAGGGCGCGGGCGGCGGAGAGGTCCCACCAGTTGCGGGTGTTGGCCGACACGCCCCACGCGACGACGTAGCCGGGGGAGGGGGCGGTGAGCGCGGCGTCGACCAGGGAGACGGTGTCGGCGGGGGAGAGCCAGGTGGCCAGCATGCGGACCGTCGTCGGCTCGGGGAACGCGCTGCCGATGCGCAGGCAGACGACGTCCATGCCGTAGCGGTCGGCGTAGAGCGAGCCGAGCGCCTCCATGGTCACCTTCGCGACGCCGTAGTAGGTGTCCGGGCGCGGCGGCGCGTCCTCCTCCCGCAGCAGCCCCGCGGCCGGCCGGGGCGTGAACCCGCTGGCGTGGTTGCTGCTGGCCAGCACCACCCGCTGCACGCCTGCCCGCCGCGCGGCCTCCAGCGTGGCGTAGGTGCCCTCGATGTTGGCGTGGCTGATGGCCGGCCAGGTGGACTCGCCGACGACGCCCGCGAGGTGCACGACGGCCGACACGCCCCGCATGGCGTCGGTCATGGCGGCGAGGTCTGTCACGTCGGCGACGACCTGCTCCTCGCCGGGGCGCTCGTCGGGCACCGGGACGACGTCCAGGCTCCGCAGCGCCCAGCCCCGCTCGGGCAGGCCGCCGCGCAGCCAGGTGCCGATGCGACCGGCCGCACCGGTCACGAGGACCAGGCTCATGGGAGGCGGCCGATCAGGTCGACCAGGAACTGCCCCAGCCGGCCGGCCGCGGCCTTGCCCGCCGCGAGGACCTCGGCGTGGTCGAGCTTCTCCCCGGTGATCCCGGCCGCGGCGTTCGTGACCATCGAGAGGCCGAAGACCTCCAGGCCCGCGGCGCGGGCGGCGATGGCCTCGAGCGCCGTCGACATGCCGACGAGGTCGGCGCCGAGCGTGCGCAGCATCCGGATCTCGGCCGGCGTCTCGTAGTGCGGGCCGGGCAGCTGGGCGTAGACGCCCTCGGAGAGGCCCGGGTCCAGCTCCCGGGCCAGCGTGCGCAGCCGGGCGGAGTACAGGTCGGTGAGGTCGACGAAGTCCGCACCGACCAGCGGCGACCGCGCGGTGAGGTTGAGGTGGTCGCTGATGATCACGGCCTGCCCGACCCGGTGGTCCGGTGCCAGCCCGCCCGCCGCGTTGGTGAGGACGACGGTCTTCACGCCGGCGGCCGCCGCGGTGCGCACGCCGTGCACGACCGGGTCGACGCCGCGGCCCTCGTAGTAGTGCGTGCGGCCGAGGAAGAGCAGCACGCCGCGGTCGCCCACGCGGACCGACCGCACCTCGCCGCCGTGCCCGACGGCGGTGGGGGCGGCGAACCCGGGCAGCTCGCCGATGGCGATCGAGCCGCTCGCGGGGCCGAACGCGTCGGCGGCCGGCGCCCACCCGGAGCCCATGACCACGGCGACGTCGTGCGGCCCGCCGAGCGCGGAGCTGAGTTCCCCGGCCGCCAGGGCGGCGAGGGACGCGGGATCGGTTGCGGGAGCCTGGGTCACGCTCGGACGCTAACGCAGACGCACAGCGGCCATCGGAGGCACATCCACCTCAGTCGTCACGGACCCGGCGTGTTTCCCGGTCCCGGGACCGGCAGACCAGTGCATGGCCCCGGGCAGCGCATCGAGATCGACGGCGTCCCGGTCTTCACCGCCCCGGGCCCGACCGGGTGACGGCGGCCTTGGTCTTCGGCGTCGGCCACCGCGACGAGACGTTCGCGACGGCGGAGGTGACCCACCTCGTCGAGCACCTCGTGATAGGCGCCCTCCCGAAGTCGCACCTCAAGTGCAACGCGGTCACCGACGTTGACCTGACCGTGTTCTTCGCGACCGGAGTCCGGACGCCGTCCGCTCCCTCCTGGACGGGGTGTGCGCAGCGCTCACCGACCTCCCGACCGAGCGGCTGGAGTCCGAGATCGGGGTCCTGCAGGCCGAGGACTGCTCGACCGGGAACTGCAAGTAAGGCTCGCTCTGGGCCGCCCGGTATCGCCTGGCCGGCCCCGAGCTCGTCGCCGTCGGGGGTCCCGGCCCCGACTACCTCACCGAGGACGTCGTCCGCGCCCACGCGCGCCGCTGGTTCGTGCGGGAGAACGCCGCGCTCTGGTGGCACGGCGACCTCTCGACCGACCTGACCGTGTCTCGGCCGTCCGGGCCCCGCCAGCAGCGGTTCGTGCCCCGCCGCGAGCCCAGTCCGGCCCGGTCCGGACGCAGTACTTCGCGCCCGGCGTCGGCCTGCTCCTCGGCGCCGGCAGCACCGACGACCAGGGGCTCAGCGTCGGGACCGAGATCCTCAAGGAGCGGGTCCGGGACATCGCCCGGCACGCCGGCGGGCTGAGCTACCACGTCGACTCGATGGCACTGGACCTCCACCCGGCGCTGCGCGAGGTCGCGGTGATGATCGACGCGCGCGGGCGCCAGGAGAGCGACGACGTTCCGGACGCCCGCCTTCACCCGGCTGGTGGCCGAGGCGGCCCGGGTGTCGTTCGCGGTCACGGACGTCGGCCTCGCCGAGCGGGACGCCGACGGCGACGGCCACCTCATCCCGTGGCAGGAGGTCGAGGCGGTCGTGCCCGTCGACGACGGCGAGGGCTACCAGGTCGTCGGCCGGAACATGTGCGGGATCCTCGTCCACGAGGAGATGTACGGGCGGAAGGCGGTGGAGGCCGTCGGCGCGCGCATCCCGTCCGCCCTGTGGCTCGTGCCGACGCAGCGCTCGCGCGAGACGTCCGACATCCCGGGCGGCTGACCCGCGAGGGCCGACCGACCGGGACGACGAGGCGGGGTCAGCGGCTGGCGAGATCGGGCGAGCAGTCCGCCTGGCGCGCCAGGTAGCTGTCGTAGGCGTCGGACACCAGGCGGTACTGGTGGTGGGCGGCGTCGTAGGTGCCCGGCCAGACGCCGGCCGCGGCGATCGCCACGGAGCAGGGGTCCCGGTCCAGGGCGGGCGGGTCGGCGGCGGCGACGCTGCTGACAGCGCCGGCCATCAGCACGCTGGCGGCGACGGTGATCACGGCCGTGCGGCCGGTGCGGTGGGACGGGCGAGCGGACATGAGCCGTACCTCCTGGGGGCTGAGGACCGGGCCGTCCGGGCTGCGCGGCGGCGCAGGGCGGGTGGTCGAGGGGGCCTCGGGATGGGCGCCGGTGGCGGGGGCTTCCGCCCGGTGCGTGTCGGTGGATCCCGACATCGAGGAGAGGACATCGGCAGAGTCAGGGATACAGCCGACGGCGAGCGCGGCGTCGAGGCTCCGGGAGGCCCTGCGCAACCCATCCCGGTCCTATCGTCGGACGATGCGGATCGCGGTCATCGGACCGCTGGAGGTCTTGTCGGACGACGCCACGCCCGTCCTCGTGCCGGGCGCGAAGGAACGACTGCTCCTCGCGGTCCTGGCGGCCGGCGCCCCGGACGTCCAGAGCGCCGACCGCATCGTGGAGTCGCTGTGGAACGGCGATCCACCCGTGTCGGCCCGCAAGTCCTTGCAGGCGCACGTCGTCCGGTTGCGGAGCGCACTCGAACCGACTCGACCGAAGGGGTCCTCCGGGCGCTACGTGGTGCGTCGAGGGCCGGGGTACGCCCTCGCTCTGGACCGGTCCTCGATCGACGCGCTGCACATGGGGGACCTCGCGGCGCGCGGTCACGCGCAGCTGGCCTCGGGGCGGGCCGACGAGGCGGTCCGGCAACTCGGCGCCGCCGTCGGCCTGTGGCGCGGGGAGCCGTACGCGGACTGGCCGGACGAGCCGTTCGCCGAGACGGAGCGGCGGCGGCTGTCCGAGATCCGGGACGGCGCCGTGGTCGGTCTCCTGGAGGCCCAGCTCGAGCTCGGCCGGCATGCTGACGCGCTGCCCGAGCTGGAGCGGCACGTCGCGGAGGACCCGCTGCGGGAGGACTGGTGGCGGCTGCTGATGCTGGCCCTCTACCGCGCCGGCCGTCAGGCGGACGCGCTCGCGGCCGGGCGCCGTGCCCGCGACGTGCTCACCGGGGAGCTCGGCGCGGATCCCGGGCCCCCGCTGCGGGACATGGAAGCGGCGATCCTCGAGCACGACCCGCGGCTCGAGCTGCCCACCGTCCCGGCGCCGAGCGAGTCGCCTCGTGAAGGCGGTCCGACACCCGCGCCGGATTCGTGCCCGTACAAGGGTCTGGCCGCCTACCAGCCGGCGGACGCAGCGCTGTTCCACGGCAGGCGGCGCCTGGTCACCAGCCTGGTGGCCCGGCTGGTGGACGTGTCCCTGGTCGTCGTGTCGGGCTCGAGCGGGGCCGGTAAGTCCTCGGTCGTCCGAGCCGGGCTCGTCCCCGCCCTGGCCGGGGGAGCGATCCTCGGCAGCGACGCGTGGACGCCGGTGATTGTCACGCCGGGGCGGCACCCCGTCGACGTCCTCGCGGCTCTGACGGGGGAGTCGCACCCCTCAGCGCCCGTCCTCCTCGTCTGCGACCAGTTCGAGGAGTTGTGGTCACCGGGCACCGACGGCGAGGAGCGGACCGCCTTCCTCGACGCCCTCCTCGGGTTGATCGACGACGGGATCGTCGTGCGCTGCGTCGTCGTCGTGCGCGGCGACCACGTCGGGCGGTTGAGCGAGCACGGGTCGTTCACCGAGCGACTGGGGGGCACGATCGTCCTGGTTCCCGCCATGACCGAACCGGAGCTGCGGGACATCGTGCGCGAACCGGCGCGGGCGGTCGGCCTGTCGGTGGATCCGGAGCTGCTCGACGCGGTCGTGGCGGACGTGCTGGGGGAGGTCGGCGCCCTGCCGCTGCTGTCGACGGCGCTGGTCGGCACCTGGGAGCGCCGACGAGGCGACCGCCTCACGCTGGCGGGATATCTCGAGGCCGGTGGGGTCGGCGGAGCGCTGACGCGGTCGGCCGAGAGCGCCTACGCGGCCCTGGACGCTGCGGGGCAGGAGCAGGCGCGGCGCCTGCTGGTGCGGCTCGCCGACGTGGACGACGGCGGCGCTCTCGTCCGGCGCTGCGTCCCCCTCGACGAGCTCGCCCTGGACCTCGAGGAGGGCGTGGCGCGGCGCGAGGTCGTCGAGTCGTTCGTCAGCCGCCGCCTCCTGGCGGTGGACGGCGAACGCCTCGAGGTGACCCACGAGGCGCTGCTCACCGCCTGGCCACGGCTGGCCCGCTGGCTCGAGGACGACGCCGCGGGTCGGGTCGTGCGCCGGCACCTGCTGCCAGCCGCCCGGCAGTGGGACACCGGTGGCCGGCGGGACGACGAGCTGTACCGGGGCGCCCGGCTCACCGCCGCCCTGGACTGGATGACCGTGGCTGCTGCCGACTGGGCGCCCGTGGAACGGCAGTTCCTGGAGGCATCGCGGGCGCGGGCCGATGCCGAGTTGACCGAGGCGCACGCCCGGGCGGACCGGGAGGCGGCGGCCCGGCGTCGGACCCGGCGGCTGGCGGGAGGTCTCGCCGCGATGCTCGTCCTCGCCCTCGTCGCCACGGTGCTGGCCGTGCGGACCGAGCGAGATGCCGAGCGCACCTCCCTGGTCGCCGACGCGAACCGGCTCGCCGCTCTCTCCACGTCGGCGACCACGCTGGATGTCTCCCTCCTCCTGGCCGCCCAGGCACTGCGGCTCGCCGACACCCCCGAGACGCGGGACGGCCTGCTTGCTGCCGTGGTCGACCGGGGGCGCGCGATGCGCGCCGTGCCGTTCACCGGACGAACTCTGGGCGCAAGTCTGGGAAACGACGGACGCACGCTATTCATCGAGGCGGCCGACCAGAACTTCGCCTGGCAGATCGGGCCGGAGTCCGTACCCGAGCCCTACGACGACCTCGACCTGTGGACCGTCGCCGACTCGTCTCCGACCGACGACCTGCTGATGAGCGCGGGGGTCGACGAGGACGGCTTCCCCTGGCTGCGACTGCTCTCGACGGACGGAACGAAGACGACCCTCCTCGAGCGTGACGCGATCGACGGTGTCCCGGTAGCAGGCTCGTTCAGCGCGGACGGGCAGCGCGTTCTCCTGATCGTGGCCGGATCGGATCAGGACGCACCGGCCCGGTCGTCCCGCTGGCGGCTCGTCTCGGTCGACCCGAGCCGGCCCAGCGTGCAGGACACCAAGATCGAGGGCACGCTGAGCGTGCCCTTCATCCGCGTGGCGGGCGCCGTCTCGGACGACGCCGACAGCGCCGTTCTCTGGCATGGGGCGTTGCCCGGCCCCGCGGTGCGGGTGGATCTCTCCAGCGGCGATCAGGCGGCACTGGCGGTGCCGGCGCGTGACACGGAGAGTCTGGGCT
>DASQTE010000066.1:0-7388 GCA_035642035.1 Blastococcus sp. | reverse complement strand
GACCGCGGTCCCCTGCTGATCATCGAGGGCGAGAAGGACCACACGGTGGCGCCGGCGATCGCGAACGCCGCCTACAAGCTGCAGCGGCGCAACCCCGGCGTGACCGAGATCGTCAAGATGCCGAACCGGGGCCACTCCCTCACGATCGACCACGGCTGGCGCCAGGTCGCCCGGACGGCGCTCACCTTCGTCCAGCGCGTCACCTGAGGCGGCATCGGCACCGGACCCGACGCCGGCCTGCTCCCGGCGACCGGGGCACTCGACGCCCTGGCGGATACTGGGGGCGATGAGCGCACCCCTGAACCTGGTCAACCTCGAGCGGGTGCACAAGGCACACGGCACGACCGTGATCCTCGACGACGTCTCCCTGGGCGTCGCCGCAGGTGAGCGGATCGGCGTCGTCGGCCGCAACGGCGGCGGCAAGAGCACGCTCCTGTCGCTCCTGACCGGCACCGACGAGCCCGACTCCGGACGCGTCACCCGCCGCGGCGACCTCGCCATGGGCGTGCTGGACCAGTCCGGCACGCTGCCCGCCGGGACGACGGTGCGCGACGTCGTCCTGCCGCCGTCGATGTTCGCCGCCGAGCACGAGTGGGCCGGTGACCCTGCCGTCCGCTCGGTGCTGACCGGCCTCGAGCTGGACCGGCTCGGCCTGGACGCCCCCGTCGCCCCGATGTCCGGCGGCGAGCGGCGCCGCGTGGCGCTGGCCGCGCAGCTGATCCGCCCGCTGGACCTGCTCGTCCTCGACGAGCCCACCAACCACCTGGACGTCGAGGGCGTCGCCTGGCTGGCCGAGTACGTCAACCAGCGCGCCGGTGGCCTGGTGGTCGTCACCCACGACCGGTGGTTCCTCGACGAGGTGTGCACGACCACGTGGGAGGTCGCGGACGGGAACGTGCACGCCTACGACGGCGGCTACTCGGCGTACACCCTGGCGCGGGCGGAGCGGGCGCGGATCTCGGCGGTGACCGAGGAGCGCCGGATGAACCTGATCCGCAAGGAGCTGGCCTGGCTGCGCCGCGGCCCGCCGGCCCGGACCAGCAAGCCGAAGTTCCGGATCGAGGCCGCCCAGGCGCTGATCGCCGACGAGCCGCCCGCGCGGGACTCGATGGCGCTCAAGGGCTTCGCCGCTCGCCGGCTCGGCAAGACCGTCTACGACGTGGAGGACGTCGACTACGCCGTCCCCACCGAGGACGGACCGCGGACGCTGTTCGAGGACCTGACCTGGAACGTCGGCCCGGGCGACCGGATCGGCATCGTCGGGGTGAACGGCGCCGGGAAGACGTCGCTGCTCAGGCTGCTGGTGGGGGAGACGAAGCCGGACGCAGGAAAGGTCGTCGTCGGTCAGACGGTCGCGGCGGCCTACCTGTCGCAGCACGTCACCGAACTGCCGCCGCGCGCGCGGGTGCTCGAGGCGGTGCAGGACGTCGCCCGCATCGCGCGGATCGGCAACCAGGAGATCTCGGCGTCCACGCTGGCCGAGCGGTTCGGCTTCGCGGCCAACCGGCAGTGGACGCCGGTCGGTGACCTGTCCGGCGGCGAGCGGCGCCGGCTCCAGCTGCTGCGGCTGCTGATGGCCGAGCCGAACGTGCTGGTGCTCGACGAGCCCACCAACGACCTCGACATCGACACCCTCACCGCGCTCGAGGACCTGCTCGACAGCTTCCCGGGCACGGTGCTCGTGGTCAGCCACGACCGGTACTTCGTCGACCGGGTGTGCGACAAGGTCGTCGCGCTGCTCGGCGACGGCTCGCTCGCCGAGCTGCCGGGCGGGGTGGACGAGTACCTCCGCCGGCGGGCCGCGGGCGGTGCGCCGCTCACCACGGCGGCCGGCGACGGCGGCACGCGTCCGGTCGGGACGCCGTCGACCGCGGCTCCTGCGGTCTCGGCGGCCGAGGCGCGGGCGGCGAAGAAGGAGGCCAGCCGGCTGGAGCGGCGGATGCTCAAGCTGGACGCGGACGAGAAGAGGCTGCACGAGCAGCTCGCCGCCGCCGCGACCGACTACGCGAAGGCCGCCGAGCTGGACGCCCAGCTCAAGGCCGTCCACGCGGAGAAGGAGCAGGTCGAGGACGACTGGCTCGCCGCGACGGAGCTCGCCGAGGGCTGAGCACCCCTACCTACGCGGAAGCTCTGCCTCTGCCCACCGGGTGTGGGCAGAGGCAGAGCTTCCGGGAGTACAGGGTTCAGGCAGCGGCCTCGGCCCGGTTGCGCTGGATCATCCGGATACCGACCAGCACCAGCGGGACGGCGCCGACGACGGCGAAGCCCGCGTACAGCAGCGGCTCGAAGGTCAGCGCCGCCGAGGCGACCAGGGCCGCGACGGCCGGAGCGAGCAGCCACCAGCTGGTGACGCCGGCCCGGGCCAGGCCGCCGAGTGCCACGAGCGGGCCGAGCAGCCCGAACAGGCTCACCGTGCCGACCACCGCGACACCGGCCGAGCCCGAGACGTTCTCGAACAGCGCCAGCGCGGTGCCGGCCTCCAGCTCGCGGCCGATCGCGCCGGTCCAGAAGTCGAACAGCACGTTGCCGGCCACGGTCACCAGGCCGAGCGCCGCCATCAGAGCACCCACGACGGTGCCGATCCGGCCGTGGCGGCCGCGGACGAGCGCCGGGGCGGCCAGCCAGGCCAGGCCCATCGCGATGTTGCCGTAGTGCAGCAGCAGCGCCGAGAGCGCCGTCTGGCCCTCGTCGCGGGCGAGCGACTCGATGTAGTCGGCGCTGGCCATGGACGCCGCCGTCGGCGATGTGGCCAGGCCCGCCGCGTACATGAGGGACCCGGCGATCAGGGCGCCGCCGGCGATCGGGAGGAGCAGGGAGCCGGCGGAGCGGGCGGGACGCTCGGCCGCGGTCGAGGAGGCGGTGTTCGTAGGTGCGTCGGTCATCAGGTCGGAAGTCATGGCGAGAAAGCTAGGAACCGCGGGGGGTCCCCGGCGTCCGCCGGGACGGACCGACCTGCGTCCGCCGGAAGGGGGAACCCGGCGCCGCGCCGTTCGGCCGTGCGGGGGATGCCCGCAGGTCCGCGCGGCCCATAACGTGCTCGCCATGCCCGACTGGTCCCTCTCCTCCACCCGCCTGGCCGCGCTCGTGTGGCCTGCCGTGGGACTGGTCTTCGGTGGCATGGCGGTCGTCGAGACCGCGATCGACACGTTCCTCCCGTCCGGCATGGTGACCGCGCTCCCCGGCGTCGCGGTGGGGCTGCTGCTCGCGGTCTGCCCCCGCTGGCCGGCGTCCTCCGCCGTGGTCGGCTCGCTCACCGTCCTCGGCAACTACGCCCTCGGCACGCCCGGCCCCGGGGGTGCCCAGCTGATCGGCATGGGCATCCTGGTCGGGCACGCCGCCGCCGTCCTGCCCGCCCGGCGCGGGGCGCTGACCGCCGCCGCCGCGACGCTGGCCGTCCTCCTGGCGGGCTTCGCGTTCAACCCGTCGCCGTGGGAGGGCTTCTTCTACCTGCTCGTCACCGGTGCCGCGTGGGGCGTCGGCACCCTGGTGCGGCAGATGCACACCCGCTCGCGCGAGCTCCGGGTCCTCGCGGCGCGGCTGGCCGAGCAGCAGGAGGCGGTCGCGGCGTCGGCGGTCGTCGCCGAGCGCTCCCGGATCGCCCGGGAGGTGCACGACTCGGTCGCCCACTCGGTGAGCGTCATGGTCCTGCAGATGGGCGGCCTGCGCCGGCTGCTTCCGGACAAGCCCGAGGCGCAGGAGGTGCTGCTCGGCCTCGAGCGGCTGGGGCGGGAGGCGGTCGACGAGATGCGCCGGGTCGTCGGCATCCTCCGTGAGGGGGCGGGCGGGGAGGCTGTTGCCGACCCGGCGCCCCAGCCCTCGCTGTCCCGGCTCGACGCGGTCCTCGACGAGCTGCGCGCCGGTGGGCTGGAGATCGAGCTGCGGGTGACCGGCGAGCCGGTCGAGCTGCCCCCGCTGGTCGACGTCTCCGCCGTGCGCGTCGTCCAGGAGGCGCTCTCCAACGTCCTGCGGCACGCCGGGGGCGCGGCGACCACCGTCGACCTGGCCTACGCGCCGGAGCGGGTCACCGTCACGGTCACCGACGACGGGCGGCGCCGGCTGCCGGTGCCCGACCGCTCCGCCGAGACGGCGCCCGGCGGCCACGGTCAGCTGCACATGCGGGAGCGGGTGTCCGTCGCCGGCGGCACGCTCGAGGTCGGGCCGGTCCGCGGGGGCGGGTACCGGGTGCGCGCGGCCTTCCCGGTCCCGGCCGAGCAGCCGGCGGCGATGGCATGACGATCCGGGTGGTGCTGGTCGACGACCAGGCAATGGTCCGGACCGGCCTGCGCATGGTGCTGGCGGCCGAACCGGACATCGACGTCGTCGGGGAGGCCGCCGACGGCGCCGCGGGCGTGCGGGTGGTCACCGAGCACGCGCCCGACGTCGTCCTGCTCGACGTCCGGATGCCGGGCATGGACGGCCTGGAGGCGGCGCGGCGGATCCTCGCGGGCGGGCTGCCGACGCGGGTCGTCGTCCTCACGACCTTCGACGAGGACCAGTACGTGACCGCCGCCCTGCGCGCCGGGGTGAGCGGCTTCCTGCTCAAGGTCGCCCCGCCCGAGGACCTGGTGGCCGCCGTGCGGACCGTTGCCGCCGGGCACGGGCTGCTCGACCCGGCCGTGACGTTGCGGGTCATCGAGACCTACGCCTCGGCGCCGGCCCCCGACCCGGTCCGGGCCGCCGCGCTGGCCGGGCTCACCGAGCGGGAGACCGACGTCCTGGCGCTGGTGGCCGCCGGGCTGTCGAACGCCGAGATCGCCGCCCGCCTCTACCTCGGCGAGGCGACGGTCAAGACCCACGTCAGCCGGATCCTGCTCAAGCTCGGCCTGCGGGACCGGGTGCAGGCGGTCGCGTTCGCCTACGAGAGCGGGCTCGTCACGCCCGGCCGGTAAGCTGGGGTCTACCGCCGGCCGTCGTCCGACGTCAGTGGTGTCCGAGAAGCCCCCTGACTCCCCGGAGACCCGTGCTCGCACTCCTGCTCTCCCACCTGGTCGCCGCAGTGGCTGCGCCGCTGCTCGTCCGCTGGTGGGGGCGGCGGGCATTCCTCGCGCTCGCGCTCGTCCCCGCGGTGGGCTTCGGCTGGTTGCTCGCCCAGCTGGCGACCGTCACCGGCGGCGGCGAGGTCCTGGAGACGACGCCGTGGGTTCCGGCGCTGGAGCTGGACATCGCGCTCCGGCTGGACGCGCTCGCGCTCACCTTCGCGCTGCTGGTCACCGGCGTCGGCGCGCTCGTCCTCGTCTACTGCGCCCGCTACTTCGAGCCCGGTGACGACGGCACCGCCCGCTTCGCGGGCAACCTGGTCGCGTTCGCGGGCTCGATGCTCGGCCTGGTGGTGGCCGACGACCTGCTGCTGCTCTACGTGTTCTGGGAACTGACGACCGTCTTCTCGTTCCTGCTCATCGGCGGCAGCGGCAGCCGGCTGGCGGCGCGGCGCGCGGCCAGCCAGGCGCTGATCCTGACCACGGCCGGCGGGCTGGCGATGCTGGTCGGCCTGCTGCTGATCGGCGAGGCCAGCGGCAGCTACCTGCTGTCCGAGGTCGTCGCGGACCCCGGCAGCGGCACCGGCATGGTCGCGGGCACGGTGCTCGTGCTCGCCGGCGCGGTGACCAAGTCGGCGATGGTCCCGTTCCACTTCTGGCTCCCGGCCGCGATGGAGGCGCCGACCCCGGTCAGCGCGTACCTGCACGCGGCGGCCATGGTGAAGGCCGGCATCTACCTCGTCGCCCGCCTCGCGCCCGGCTTCGCGGACATCCCCGGCTGGCGGCCGATCGTGCTGGTCCTCGGGTCCGCCACCATGCTGGTCGGCGGCTACCGGGCGATCCGGCAGACCGACCTCAAGCTGCTGCTCGCTTTCGGCACCGTGAGCCAGCTCGGCTTCCTCATGGTGCTGGTGGGCGCGGGCAGCTACGAGATGGCCACCGCGGGCCTGGCGATGACCCTGGCGCACGCGCTGTTCAAGTCCGCCCTGTTCCTCACCGTCGGCGTCGTCGACCACGCCACCGGCACCCGCGACCTGCGGGTGCTGTCCGGGCTGGGCCGCCGGCTGCCGGTGCTCGCCGTGATCGGCGGGCTCGCGGGCGCCTCCATGGCCGGGGTGCCGCCGCTGCTGGGCTTCGTGGGCAAGGAGGCGGCGTTCACCGCGCTGCTGGACGGCGGGCTGCCGGACGACACCACGGCGACCGTGGAGCTCGCGGTCCTGGTCGTCGGCTCGGCGCTGACGGCCGCGTACACGCTCCGCTTCTGGTGGGGCGCGTTCTCCCGCAAGCCCGGGCTGCCGGACACCGCCCCCGCCGAGCTGCGGCACCGGCCGGAGCCGCTGTTCCTGGCCGCCCCCGCGCTCCTCGTCCTGGCCGGCACGTTCTTCGGGCCGGCCAGCCCGCTGCTCGAGCCGCTGGTCGGCGCCTACGCGGAGACGCTGCCGCTGCTGGCGCCCGAGGCCGAGGAGCTGGCGCTCTGGCACGGCCTGCAGCCGGCGCTGCTGCTGTCGGCGCTGAGCCTCGCAGGGGGCGCCGCGCTCTTCGCCGCCCGCCGGCCGGTCAACCGGCTGCAGAGCCGCGTCGCCGTCGGCGCCTCCGCGGACGAGGGCTACTGGAACGTCGTCCAGGGCCTCGACCGGCTCTCGGTGCTGGTCACCGGCACCACCCAGCGGGGCTCGCTGCCCGCCTACCTCGGCACGATCCTCGTCGTCGTCCTCGCGCTGCCGGGCACGATCCTGCTCACCCGCGCCCCGTGGCCCGGCGAGTGGCGGGCGTGGGACACCCCCGTGCAGGCGCTGATCGGCGCCGTCGTCCTGATCGCCGCCGGCATGGCGCTGCGCATCCGCCAGCGGCTGTCCGTCGTGCTCGTCGTCGGCGTCACCGGCTACGGCCTGGCGGTGCTCTTCGCGCTCCAGGGCGCGCCCGACCTCGCGCTGACCCAGTTCCTCGTCGAGACGCTCACCCTCGTCACCTTCGTGCTGGTGCTGCGCAAGCTGCCCAAGGACATCACCGAGCGGCACCGGCCCCGCGAACGGGCGGTGCGCGGCGTCATCGCCATCGCGATGGGCCTGCTGATGGGCGCCGTCGGCGCCGTGGCCCTGGCCACCCGGACGGCGACCCCCGTGTCGGCCGACTACCCGGAGGAGGCCTTCGACTTCGGGGGCGGCAAGAACGTCGTCAACGTGATCCTGGTCGACATCCGGGCCTGGGACACCCTCGGTGAGATCTCGCTGCTCGTCGTCGCCGCCACCGGCGTGGCCAGCCTGGTCTTCCTCCGCGGCCGGACGGGCGGGGTGGACCGCGCCGGCGGCGACGTCCTCGCCGCGCCGGACGCCGCGGGGGCACGGGCGCCGCGGGGCCGCTGGCTGGCGGCGTCGGCGACGCTCGACCCCGAGCGTCGCTCGGTGGTGCTCG
>DASQTE010000065.1:0-10802 GCA_035642035.1 Blastococcus sp. | reverse complement strand
TCGCCTGGATCATCGGCTGGGACCTCGTCCTCGAGCTGGCGCTGGGGGCGGCCACGGTGGCGGTCGGCTGGTCGGGCTACCTCAACCAGCTGCTCGACGACCTGGGCACCCCGCTGCCGGAGTCGATCGCCGGCGAGACGGCCACCTTCAACATCCCCGCGGTCTTCATCGTGCTGCTGATGACGACCGTGCTCGTCCTCGGGATCAAGCTCTCCTCGCGGGTGACGGCGGTGATCGTGGCGATCAAGCTGGCGATCGTCCTGCTGGTCATCGCGGTGGGGCTGTTCTTCGTGAAGGCGGCCAACTACACGCCCTTCGTGCCGCCCGCCCAGCCGGCGGCGGAGGGCGCCAGCGGCTGGGACGCCCCACTCGTCCAGACGCTGTTCGGGTTCAACCAGGGCACCTTCGGCTGGGGCGGGGTGATCGCCGGAGCCGCGGTCGTCTTCTTCGCCTTCATCGGCTTCGACATCGTCGCCACGGCCGCCGAGGAGACGCGCAACCCGGGGCGGGACCTCCCGCGCGGCATCCTGGGCTCGCTGGCCATCTGCACCGTGCTCTACGTGGCCGTGTCCCTCGTGGTCGTCGGCATGCAGAACTACACCGAGCTGAGCGCCGACGCCCCGCTGGCCGAAGCGTTCGCCGCGGAGGGGCTGTCGTTCTTCTCCGGCATCATCTCGCTCGGCGCGCTGGCGGGCCTCACGTCCGTGGTCATGATCCTCATGCTCGGCCAGTCGCGGGTGCTGTTCGCCATGAGCCGCGACCACCTGCTGCCGCCCACCCTCGCCCGTGTCCACCCGAAGTACGGCACGCCCTACACGATCACGATCGCCACGGGGGTCTTCGTCGCGATCCTGGCGGCCGTCGTCCCCCTGGAAGAGCTGGCCAACCTGGTCAACATCGGCACGCTGTTCGCGTTCGTCCTCGTGTCCATCGGTGTGATCGTCCTGCGCCGCACCCGCCCCGAGCTGCCGCGGGCGTTCCGCGTGCCGCTGATGCCCGTTCTGCCGATCGTCTCCGCGCTCGCGTGCCTCTGGCTGATGCTGAACCTGCCCGGCGACACCTGGGCCCGCTTCTTCGGCTGGATGGTCCTGGGCGTGATCCTCTACTTCGTCTACGGCCGGCGCAGGAGCCGCTTCAACACCCCCGGTGACCGGGAGGACGCCGCCGCCGCGAACGCCGCACGCCGGGGCTGACGCCCGCTCACCCCCGCGGGGGAGAACGGCCGCCGGCCTCTTCAGGCCGAGCCG
Source organism: Blastococcus sp. (assembly GCA_035642035.1). GTDB lineage: Bacteria > Actinomycetota > Actinomycetes > Mycobacteriales > Geodermatophilaceae > Blastococcus_B. The sequence goes on along the minus strand of DASQTE010000065.1, from coordinate 9,555 downwards.
GGACCGGCCGAGCTGACCGGTATGGCGATCGGTGTGCTCGAGGCCCGCGACACGTTCGCGGCGCAGCACGCGCGCGTGCCCGCGGCCGTCGCGCCCGCGGCCGCCGTCCCGAGCCGCCTCCCCGTGACCGTCGTCGGCGCCGCACTGGTCGGCGTCCTCGAGGCGGTGGCCCTGCTCGCCGTCGTCCTCGGGGGGCTGGACGGGATCCTGACCTCGGTCGGCCGTCCCGCGGGATGGCTGGTCGCGGCCGGCCTGGTCGTGCTGGCCGGCTGGATAGTGCTGTGCGCGGGCAGCGCGGCCGCCATGGTCGACGGCACCGGGCGTTCGCTGCTCCAGGGCGTCGCCTGCGCCGAGATGGCCGCCGTCGCCGTCCTGCTCGTCGTCGCCACGGCCACCCCGTTCGCCAACCCCACCGCGCTGCCGCTGCCGGCCCTTGCCCTGCTGGCGCTCGCCGTCCCGGTGGGCAAGCTGCTGCTGGCCGGCGCCCCGTCGGCGCAGGCCTGGATCGCGCAGGGCCCCCGCGCCCGCGTCCGCCGTCCCGACCCGGTGCAGGCCCACCGCGTGCTGGCCACGCTCACGCTGGGGGTCATCGGCGTCGCGCTGTGCGCCGTCGCGGTGCTCGCCCCGGTCTCGGCCGGCGACGCCCAGGACCCCGCCTCCAGCGTCTTCACGCAGGACTGACGCGAACGAGGGTGGACCGCCCTCACTAGTCTCGGGACGTGACAGATCGGCACATCCTGACCGCAGTGGCCTGGCCCTACGCGAACGGGCCGCGGCACATCGGCCACGTCTCCGGGTTCGGCGTCCCCTCCGACGTGTTCAGCCGGTACCACCGCATGGCCGGGGACGACGTCCTCATGGTCAGCGGGACCGACGAGCACGGCACCCCGATCACGGTCGCCGCCGACGCGGAGGGCGTCACGCCCCGGGAGATCGCCGACCGGAACAACCGCATCATCGTCGGCGACCTGCAGTCGCTCGGGCTGAGCTACGACCTGTTCACGCGCACGACGACGGCCAACCACGCCGCCGTCAGCCAGGAGATCTTCCTCGGGCTGCTGAAGAACGGTTACGTCTTCCCGAGGACGACGCTCGGCGCGATCAGCCCCTCGACCGGGCGCACGCTGCCGGACCGCTACATCGAGGGCACCTGCCCCATCTGCGGCTACGACGGCGCCCGCGGGGACCAGTGCGACAACTGCGGCAACCAGCTCGACCCGACCGACCTCATCAACCCGGTCAGCCGGATCAACGGCGAGACGCCGAAGTTCGTGGAGAGCGAGCACTACTTCCTCGACCTGCCGGCGTTCACCCGGGCGCTGGGGGACTGGCTCGGCACCCGCAAGAGCTGGCGCCCCAACGTTCTCAACTTCAGCGTCAACCTGCTGGAGGACCTCAAGCCGCGCAGCTACACCCGCGACATCGACTGGGGCGTGCCGGTGCCGCTCGACGGCTGGCGCGACCGGCCGGACAAGCGCATCTACGTCTGGTTCGACGCCGTCGTCGGCTACCTGTCGGCGTCGATCGAGTGGGCGCGCCGCTCCGGCGACCCCGAGGCCTGGCGCCAGTGGTGGCAGGCGCCGGACTCCGACGCCTACTACTTCATGGGCAAGGACAACATCGTCTTCCACTCCGAGATCTGGCCAGCCCAGCTGCTCGGCTACAACGGCGAGGGCGACAAAGGCGGCACCGCCGGCTCGCTCGGCCGGCTCAACCTGCCGACCGAGGTGGTCTCCAGCGAGTTCCTGACCATGGAGGGCCGCAAGTTCTCCAGCAGCCGCCAGGTCGTCATCTACGTGCGCGACTTCCTCGCCCGCTACGACGCCGATGCGCTGCGCTACTTCATCGCCGTCGCCGGCCCGGAGAACCAGGACACCGACTTCACCTGGGCGGAGTTCCTGCGCCGCAACAACGACGAGCTGGTCGCGGGCTGGGGCAACCTGGTCAACCGGAGCGTCTCGATGGCGGCCAAGAACGTCGGCGCCGTCCCGACGCCGGGCGAGCTGACCGACGCCGACCGCGCCCTGCTGGCCACCACCTCTGGCGCCTTCGCGCCGGTCGGCGACCTGCTGTCGCGCAACCGGCAGAAGGCAGCGATCAACGAGGCCATGCGGGTCGTCGGCGAGGCGAACAAGTACCTGTCGGACCAGGCGCCGTGGAAGCTCAAGGAGGACCCGGCCCGCCGGGACACCGTGCTGCACACCGCGCTCCAGGCCATCAAGGACTGCAACGCCCTGCTGACGCCGTTCCTCCCGCACTCCTCGCAGCAGGTGCACGAGCTGCTGGGCGGCACCGGGGTCTGGTCGGTCGCGCCGGAGATCCACGAGGTGACCGATCTCGACGACGGCTCCCCGTACCCGATCATCACCGGGCCCTACGACCGGGGCCAGGCCGTGTGGGCGTCGACGCCGCTGGCCGCGCCGGGGACGCCGCTCGCCCCGCCGACGCCGATCTTCACCAAGCTGGACCCGTCGGTCGTCGACGAGGAGCTGCGGCGCCTGGAGGAGGGCGGCGGATCGTGAGCGAGCTTGCGAGCTCACGCATCGACACAGCAGCCGGGCGAAGCGTCGAGACGAGCGCCAGCGAGGAGCGTCGTTGAGCCGGTCGGCCGCGTCCCGCGCCAACCGGCGGGGCGAGCCGCCGCCGTCACCGGAGCCGCTGCCCGCCCCGGCCCTCGACAGCCACACGCACCTGGACATCGTCCTGGGGGAGCGGCCGGCCGGGGACGAGCACGGGGAATGGGCCTCGGACGACGACGTCGACGCCGAGATCGCCGCGGCGGTCGAGGTCGACGTCCCGCGGCTGGTGCAGGTCGGCGTCGACGTCGCCTCGTCGCGCTGGTCGGCCGCCCTGGCGGCCCGGCACCCGAACGTCCTCGCGGCGGTCGCGCTGCACCCGAACGAGGCCGGCGCCGGGAAGGCGACCGACGACGCCCTGGCCGAGATCGACCGGCTCGCGGCGGAGCCCCGGGTGCGTGCCGTTGGGGAGACCGGCCTGGACCGCTTCCGCACCGGCCCCGAGGGCTGGGCGGCGCAGGAGGCCTCCTTCCGCGCGCACATCGGGATCGCGAAGCGGCACGGCGTCGCCCTGGTCATCCACGACCGGGACGCCCACGAGGAGATCCTCCGCGTCCTGGACGACGAGGGTGCGCCCGAGCACACCGTCTTCCACTGCTTCTCGGGGGACGTCGGCTTCGCCCGCGCCTGCGTGGACCGCGGCTTCGTGCTCTCGTTCGCCGGCACCGTCACGTTCGGCAACGCGGCGTACCTGCGGGAGGCGGCGGCGCTCACGCCGGTGGACCAGATGCTGGTCGAGACCGACGCGCCCTTCCTCACGCCCATGCCGCACCGCGGCCGCCCCAACTCCTCCCGGCTGGTCCCGCACACGGTGCGCGCCCTGGCCGAGGTGACCGGTGCGGAGCTCGGCGAGCTCTGCGCCGGCCTCACGGCGACGGCCGAGCGGGTCTTCGGTCCCTGGGGGCTGGACGTACCGCCGGGCTGACCGTTCGAGGTCGCGGGGCAGAACATCTCCGGTCGCACAGGGAAAGAGGGGACACTGCTCTCGTGGGCCGTCTGATCGCCGTACTGCTGTTCATCGCCGTGCTGGTCCCGGGCGTCCTCCTGGCCCGGGCCTGGGGGCTGGCGGCCGGCCGCCGAGCGGTGGCCGCCGGCGGTGTCGAGCTGGCCGAACCGACGTCCGAGGGCACCCGCACGCTGCAGAGGCAGGCGCGCTACGGGCGTCGGGTCCGCCTGCTCGGCCTGCTCCTCGGCGTGGCCGGGGTGATCGGCAGCGTCGTCGCCCTGGCCGAGGCGTCGGTGTTCCTGTGGATCCCGATCCTCGGCGCGGGCCTGCTGCTCGGTGTGCTGCTGGCCGAGGCAACCCGCCCGCGCCCGCGCTGGGCCACCTCCGCCCCTCCCCGCCGCCCGCGCCTCGGCGACCTGGTCTCCGGGTGGCTGCTCTGGACGATGCGCGTCGTGATCGCCACGCAGGTGGCGGTGACCGTCTCGCTCTGGCGCGACGACGAGCTCACCGGCCCGGTGGCGTGGGCGGCGCTGGTCGTCCCGGTCGTCGCCTGGCTGCTGGCCGAGATCGCCCTGCTGCGCGTCCTGGTCCGTCCCCTCCCGGCGCAGGGCGCCGACGTGCCCGTCGACGAGGCGCTGCGCACGTGGACCGCGCACCTGGTGGCGGCCGCCACCACCGTGCTCGGCCTGCTGCCGCTCGGCACGCTGCTGCTGCGCACGGGCATCGACCCGGACGGGGTCAGCGAGGGGTACGACTTCCTGCCCGTCGCGCTCGTGGCGGGCGGCTTCTCGGCACTCGCGGCCGGCGTCGCGGTGACGGTCTTCCTGCTCACCTGGCTGCGGCCGGTGCGCTCGGACTCCCGGGCTCTCGCAACCTGACATCCCACCCCGGAACCCCGGGTTCGTGCCCGGACTCCCGGGTGACGACGCTGTGGGCTTGGTCACGGTCACGGGGCGGTCACGCCGGCTCACCACCTGCACCTTCCGCCCGTCGTGTCACTAAGGGTGTCGGCGTGCCCACGCAACGCATGTGAATTCCTCTGCTGTACTTCCTGTGCAGCATTGCCACACGCACCGTGTTCGTTATCGTGTCGTGACCGACAGCCGGGGTGGAGAACCACCCGGGCGGCGATCACCGGCTGGGCGCCTCGCGTTCCCACCGGCTGCCGGCCCGGACTCCTGCCCGGGCCTTGTGACCCCCCGTGGAAGTGTTTGTGCGCCGCTCCCTCCAGCTCAGCCTGTTCGCCGTCGTCCTCCTCGGACTGATCGGCGGCACGCTCGCCTACTTCGTCGCCCAGAAGTCCGTGACGCTCACCGTCGACGGGCAGCCCCGCACCGTCGCGACCTACGCCGGGACGGTCGGCGAGGTCCTGGACGAGGAGGGCCTGGAGCCCGCCGCGCACGACGTCGTCCTGCCCGGTCCCGGGCAGGCGCTCGCCGACGGCGACGCCGTCGTCGTCAACCGCGCCCGGCCGCTCGAGCTGACCGTCGACGGCGTCTCCCGCGAGGTCTACGTCACCGCCCTGTCCGTGGACGAGGCCCTGGCCCAGCTCGGCTACCGCGCCGACGGCCTCGTCCTCTCCGCGAGCCGCAGCGAGCGCCTCCCGCTCGACGGCATGCAGCTGACGATCACCACGCCCAAGGAGATCGTCCTGGTCAGCGACGGCCAGGAGCGCGTCGTCACCACCACGGCCGCCACCGCGGGCGACCTGCTCGCCGAGCAGGGCATCGCGCTGAGCGAGACCGACCGCACCAGCCTCTACCTGGACCAGGGCCTGCTGAACCGCATGCGCCTGCAGGTCTTCCGCGTCCAGGTCTCCGAGACCACGGTCACCGACGCGATCCCGCACGAGCGGGTCGAGACCCCCGACCCCGAGACGCTCGAGGGCGACGAGAAGGTCACCCAGGAGGGCGTCGACGGCGAGCAGGTCACCACGGTGCGCGTCACCGTCGTCGACGGCGTCGAGACCGCCCGCGAGACCCTCAGCACCAGCGTCACCCGCGAGCCGGTCACCGAGCAGGTCGCCGTCGGCAGCAAGCCGCGGCCGGCCGCCCCGGCGGTCGCCGACGGCAGTGTCTGGGACCAGCTGGCCAAGTGCGAGTCCGGTGGCAACTGGGCGATCAACACCGGCAACGGGTACTACGGCGGGCTGCAGTTCAACCCCGGCACGTGGCGCGCGTACGGCGGCACCGGGCTGCCGCACCAGGCCAGCCGTGAGCAGCAGATCGCGATCGCGGAGAAGGTCCGGGCCGCCAGCGGTGGCTACGGCGCCTGGCCGGGGTGCGCGTCCAAGCTCGGCCTCCCGCGCTGAGCCAGCCGGCAGCCGAGGACGGGCTGCTGGGTCCCGCGGTCATCCGCGAGCTGGCCCAGCAGCTCGACCTGCGCCCGACCAAGACGCTCGGGCAGAACTTCCTGCACGACGCCAACACGATCCGGCGCATCGTCCGGACGGCGGACCTGCGGCCCGACGACGTCGTCCTCGAGGTCGGCCCCGGCCTGGGCTCGCTGACCCTGGGCCTGCTGCCGGCCGCGGCGCGCGTGCTGGCGGTCGAGATCGACCCGCGGCTGGCCGACCTCCTGCCGCGCACGGTGGCCGAGCGGCGCCCGGACCTGGCCGACCGGCTCGCCGTCGTCACCGCGGACGCCCTGCGCGTCCGCGAGCTGCCGGGGCCGCCGCCGACCGCGCTGGTCGCCAACCTGCCCTACAACGTCGCCGTGCCGGTCCTGTTGCACCTGCTCGAGCTGCTGCCCTCGCTGGACCGGGCGCTGATCCTCGTGCAGGCCGAGGTCGCCGAGCGGCTGGCCGCGCCGCCCGGTGGGTCCGCGTACGGGGTGCCGTCGGTGAAGGCCGCCTGGTACGGCGAGGTCCGCCGCGCCGGCGCGGTCGGCCGGAAGGTCTTCTGGCCCGAGCCGAACGTCGACTCCGGTCTCGTGGCGCTGGTCCGCCGCCCGCCCCCGCCCGGCGACCGGGCGGCCACCTTCGCCGTCGTCGACGCCGCCTTCGCGATGCGCCGCAAGGGCCTGCGCGCGGCGCTCGCCCGCTGGGCCGGCAGCCCCGCGGCCGCGGAGGCGCGGCTCCGGGCCGCCGGCATCGACCCGGCCACCCGTGGGGAGCAGCTCTCCGTGACCGACTTCGCCCGGCTGGCGGCCACCGACCCGGTGGACGCGTGAGACCCGTCGTCGCCCGGGCCCCCGCCAAGGTCAACGTGCACCTCGGCGTCGGACCGCTGCGGCCCGACGGGTTCCACGAGCTGCGGACGGTCTACCTCGCGGTCTCGCTCTTCGACACGGTCACGGCCGGCCCCGGGGACGGGCTGTCCCTGACCGTCACCGGCGAGGGCACCGCGGGGCGGGGTGCGGACCTGGTGCCGACCGACCGCCGCAACCTCGTCTGGCGGGCCGCCGAGCTGCTGGCGGCGTCCGCCGGCGTGACCCCCGACGCGACGCTGGAGATCGCGAAGTCGATCCCGGCGGCAGCCGGGCTCGCGGGGGGCAGCGCCGACGCGGCGGCCGCCCTCGTCGCCCTCGACGCCCTCTGGGGCACCCGCGCGAGCCGGGAGGACCTCCTGGCGCTGGCCGCCCGGCTGGGCAGCGACGTGCCCTTCAGCGTCGTGGGCGGGGTGGCCCTGGGCGTCGGCCGTGGCGAGCAGGTCACGCCGGTGCTGTCCCGCACCCGCTGGGACTGGGTCCTCGGCATCGCGGGGGAGGGGCTCCCGACCCCGGCCGTCTACGGCGAGCTGGACCGGATGCGCGCTGCCGGCCGGGTGCCCGACGGCACCGAGCTGCCCGCCGCCGAGCCGGTGGTGGCCGCGCTGCGCAGCGGGCCGGCGGACGCGCTCGCCGCCGCCCTGGCCAACGACCTGCAGGCGCCGGCCCTCGCGCTGCGGCCCGCTCTCGGGCGGGCCCTGCGCGCCGCGACCGAGGCGGGGGCGGTGGCCGCCCTGGTGAGCGGCTCCGGCCCCACGGTCGCCGCGCTGGCCGACGGCGAGCAGGACGCCCACCGGCTGGCCGCGGAGCTGTCGGGCACCGGCGTCTTCCGCACCGTGCGCGCGGTCCACGGCCCGGCGCCCGGCGCCCGCGTGGTCTGAGCGGCGCTCAGGCCCCGGGAGGGCTCTGGCGGGGGCGCAGTACGGGGCTCCGGTCCAGGTGCGCCAGGCCGTTGTAGGAGAGGTTCACCAGGTGGGCGGCCACCTGCTCCTTGTCGAGCGCCCGATTGTCCAGCCACCACTCGCCGACGAGGGACACCATGCCGACCAGCGCCTGGCTGTAGAGCTGGGCCAGCCGCGGGTCGTACCGGCGGGCGCCGAACTCCCGGCCGAGGATGTGCTCGACCTTGCGCGCCACCTCGCCGAGCAGCGACGAGAACGACGCGCCGCCGGCCTGCCCCGGGGCGTCGCGGGTCAGCACCCGGAAGCCGTCGGTCTCCTGCTCGATGTAGTCCAGGAGGACCAGCGCCGCGCTCTCGAGCATCTCCCGCGGCGGTCCGGGGACCGACAGCGCGGAGGTGAAGCGGTCGAGCAGGGCCTGCATCTCGCGGTCCACGACCGCGCCGTACAGCCCCTCCTTCCCGCCGAAGTGCTCGTAGACGACGGGCTTGCTCACGTCGGCGTGGGCGGCCACCTCCTCCACGGAGGTGGCGTCGAAGCCCCGCTCCGCGAACAGCTCCCGGCCGATGTCGAGCAGCTGCCGACGCCGCTGCTCGCCGGTCATGCGGACCCGCGTGCGCGTCGTGCTGGTCATGGGGCTTCCTTCCCTCGACGACGCCGTCCCTTGAGCACGGCTCCGCCCGGGCGCTCCGCGGCCTGCGGAACGCCCGGGCGGGGGAGACTCCGGAGTGCCGGAGCGCGTCAGGCCGACGCCGCGGCGGGCGCCGGCACGGCGTCCCGACGCTTGGCCGCGAGCCGGACCGGGTCGGGCCACTTGACGCCACTCGCCCAGCCGAGCTTCTCGAACACCCAGATCACCCGGGCGCTGATGTCGATCTGCCCGCGCAGCACGCCGTGCCGGGCGCAGGTCGGGTCGGCGTGGTGCAGGTTGTGCCACGACTCGCCGGCGCTCAGGACAGCCAGCGGCCAGAAGTTCGTCGCGCGGTCGCGGCCGGGGGAGACGAAGGGCCGGTTGCCGACGACGTGGCAGACGGAGTTGATCGACCAGGTCACGTGGTGCAGCAGGGCGACGCGGACCAGACCGGCCCAGAAGAACGCCGACCACGCGCCGGCCCAGGAGCCGGTCACCAGGCCGCCGATGACCGCGGGCGCCGCCAGGCTCAGGAAGGCCCAGACCACGAACAGCTTGCTGGTGGTGCGGAGGGCGCCGTCCTTGAGCAGGTCCGGCGCGTAGCGCTCCTGGTTGGTCTTGCGCCGGTCGAACAGCCACCCCAGGTGGGCGTGGAACATGCCCTTGAGCAGCGACCGCAGGTCGGTGCCGTAGCGCCACGGCGAGTGCGGGTCGCCCGCGCGGTCGGAGAAGGCGTGGTGGCGGCGGTGGTCGGCCACCCACTGGATGACCGGTCCCTGGATGGCCATCGAGCCGACGGCCGCCAGCGCCAGTCGCAGCGGCCGCTTCGCCTTGAACGAGCCGTGCGTGAAGTAGCGGTGGTAGCCCACCGTCACGCCGAGCAGGGGGAAGAAGTAGAAGCCGATCATCAGGCCCACGTCGAGCCACGACAGCCCCCAGCCCCAGACCGCGGGGATGATCGCCGCGAGGGCGATGAAGGGCACGACCACGAACGTGTAGAGCGTGACGATCTCGAGGGTGCTCTTGTGCCTGCCGATGGCGTTCGCGGGAAGACCGGCGTGCGGTTCCGCGGGGCGGGGCGGGGCCGTGGGCCGGGTGAGAGCAGGGGCGGACAAGAGGCCTCCGAGACGAGATGAGGAACGGCCGGTGGCGCTGCTGTTGTGCCCCCGTGGCCACGGCGATGCCCCGAACCTACGGCACCGTAGGGAGGTCGGCGACTCGGGGGCGTCGTCCCCGTGCGGGTGGTGGCGCGTGCCTGGCTCCCAGCGCGGCCCTAGGCTCGCTGACGGGTGCCGG